>NZ_JAJCPX010000100.1:0-582 GCF_020563125.1 Longicatena sp. 210702-DFI.1.196
TGGCATTGGGGAAGGTCTGCCACTGGCCATTGACCTGAATGGAAACCGGGTGTTCGTCCAGCACTTCCTCAAAGATTTTCTCCGGCTCAGTCACAGGGACTGGCGGCTCCGGCTCCTCAATATGCAACCGTTCCACCACCACATCATAAGGTAGATGGTTCTTATCGCCCGAATAGACGGCCACGGTCTCGGAATGAAAGGCTGGGGATTCGGCAGACGGTTGGGGCTGTTCTTGTCCAAAGCCATCCAGCTGACGGGCATACATCCCGCGCAGCAAAGGCGCAACCTCATCCCAGCGGAAATACAGCACAGCCAGACGCTTTTCCTCTGCATCCATGACTTCCAGCTCCATGCCTTGTGCCGTGGTACGGTAATCGGCAATATCGCCGGTCTCCAGATTCAGGGTCTCGATCTCACGGGGATAGTTTCTACTCAGCCAGTAGGCGATCTCGCTGTTGCTCCTGCCAGATTGAAGTAGCGTGGAAAGCTGCTGTTTATCTGCTTCATCCATCAGTCCATGGGACAATACATCCCGCAAGTCCTGATCTGCCTTGTCCGGGTCAATAGGAAGAAACTCGGTAT
>NZ_JAJCPX010000101.1:0-570 GCF_020563125.1 Longicatena sp. 210702-DFI.1.196
ATAAATTCCTCTTTTTCGCATTTCTTCTTTATCTGCTCTATGGTAAAGAATGGTTTTTCGTTCTTATCATCAATGGCAATATCAAGCCTTGTGAAGTGGAAATTATCCAGTCCATATCTTCGCTCACAACGTCGGAACATATCCCCAAAGGTATAATTCCTACTGTCGAGAATACGGAAAATATCATCACAACCTCTGCCAGTCATAACAAGATAACAGCCTAGCCCCTGTGGGTTGTCCTCTGTCTTTCTTGCGTCCCCCGATACATAAATATCTCCAATCTGCCAGCGTGCTTGATAAGTCTTGAATTTTATCGTTGCTGGATAAACATTGAAAATGTCAGTCGGTAAATCTAAAATGTGCATGATTACATCTTCAGCGGTTGCCGTTTCAAATACAATGCTGATGTAATCAATCTTAACGGATAAATTTTTGTGTGTAGTTATAGTGCATTTCTCCTTTCGTATGCCCCGTTTTTTTGCGGGGTAAAAATTGTGTTTTTTCCTTTATTTATCACAGTTTCTAGGTACTATGACATGTATACGCAGGGCGGTGTTACATATACGCCCT
>NZ_JAJCPX010000102.1:0-534 GCF_020563125.1 Longicatena sp. 210702-DFI.1.196
TTGTATGAGAAAACCCCCAGATAGTCTGGGGGTTCCGTAGAGCTTTAGCGATGAGCCTTTAAAAATAAAACTCCTTTTGATAGAATAAGAATGCGGTCTGGCAACTGCATAAAAATCAAAAGGAGGACAAATAATGAATAATAATCCATTAAATGACGTACATACTTTATCACACACCACATGGAATTGCAAATACCACATAGTCTTTGCGCCAAAGTATAGAAGAAAAGTTTTTTATGGAGAAAAGCGACTAGAAATAGGAGCAATACTGAGAGAATTATGCGAGTGGAAAGGTGTGAAAATTATAACAGCAGAAGTATGCCCAGATCATGTGCATATGCTAGTTGAAATCCCACCTAAAATGACAGTATCAGGATTTATGGGATTTCTGAAAGGGAAAAGTAGTATTATGATCTATCAGAAATGGGGGAATATGAAATATAAATATAGGAATCGATCATTTTGGTGTAGAGGATATTATGTAGATACAGCAGGAAAGAATGACAAAGTAATTGAAGCATATATAAAAAATCA
>NZ_JAJCPX010000103.1:0-437 GCF_020563125.1 Longicatena sp. 210702-DFI.1.196
ATCTGATAGGCTTCCTTTAATTCTGGGGATATAGCCAATATGCGGTCAAGCAGCTGCGGATAATTGATATATTGATTTAACCGTTTATTGAACCTGCGCTTACCTTCTCGTACTTCTTTTTCAAGAAGAAGCCAGTTGAAATTCTTCAGCAGATAATATTCTACAGTGTTTGACTTATATCCTTTCATAATACGGACCCTGACTGCATTCAGGGAATCATTGATATTTTTAACAACATGGAAAGAGTCTACAGCAATTTTGGCTTTAGGAAAACGAAAATGAACAACATCTCTATATGGCTGATACATATCCATAATGAAGTATTGGACATTTGATCTTTCACCTATAGGAATCCTTTCAAAGTAATTGAGAAGAGAATACTTTTTTCTCTCAGGAAGCATATCAATCAGCTGATGAGATTTGAAATCAAGAAGAAG
>NZ_JAJCPX010000104.1:0-437 GCF_020563125.1 Longicatena sp. 210702-DFI.1.196
ATTTTCAGAGATATCAATATGAACTTCGTCAACAGAAAGAAATTCAGGAAGTTTCAATCGTGGCAAGTCAACGAAAGCAGTGAAAATATCATGAATCTTCGTATCTGAAAGATGAAACTGCCTGGCAATAGATGCAGAGGAACGGCTGAGATCCTTCATAGCTTCTAGGATGAGCATAGGTGTAATATCAGTAGATTGTTTATATGGCTTGAAGAAAGGATAAGATTCATTGACATAAGTCTTACAGTTAGTGCATTTCCACTTTCTCTGGCTAACGATAAAGATAATGCAGGTAGAATCCTGTAAAATAGGGTGTTTGATTTTTCTCTTATAGATGCCTTTAGAAGCATCCTGCATGAGCAGTTAGGGCAGTAAGTGGGTATAGGCGGTCTTGAAATATAGACATATTTCGTATCGCCAGCAACTTCAACATTATC
>NZ_JAJCPX010000105.1:0-432 GCF_020563125.1 Longicatena sp. 210702-DFI.1.196
CGCCTACTGTGATGTCCGCCTTGGGATAGAGCTGCTTTGCGATGCGCCCGGAAACCGGGTCCAGCTCCACGCCGTACAGACGGCTGTTTCTCATTTCCTCCGGCAGCATACCGAAGAAATTGCCCACACCCATAGATGGCTCCAGAATATTTCCGGTCTCAAATCCCATACGGCCCACCGCTTCATAGATGGCCTGAATGACCGTAGGGCTGGTGTAGTGGGCGTTGAGGGTGGAGCTTCTGGCGGCGACATATTCCTCCGGGGTCAGCAGCTCTTTCAGCTGGGCATACTCTGAAGCCCATGCCGGTTTTTCCGGGTCAAAGGCGTCGGCAAGACCGCCCCAGCCCACATAGCGGGATAGGACTTCCTGCTGTTCGGGGCTTGCCTGCTGTCCGGCAACTTCCAGCTCTTTCAGCAAACGAATGGCATTGA
>NZ_JAJCPX010000106.1:0-432 GCF_020563125.1 Longicatena sp. 210702-DFI.1.196
ATGAGAGCTTTTACTGGGCAAGAAGACAAGAGATGGAGAGTCCAGCCGGGCCTGCGCTTAAGTGCGCGGTCTTGCTAGGCTTGTAAGTTTCTTTCTTGCTATTCCAAACGGTGAGAGATTTCTGTGCTTTTGTTATAGGACAATTAAAACCGTTTCAATACAACACACTGTGGAGTTTTCATATCTTTGCAACTTTTTCTTTGGGCATTCGAGCAATCGGGGCCCAGAGGTTAACAAACACAAACAATTTTATCTATTCATTAAATTTTTGTCAAAAACAAGAATTTTCGTAACTGGAAATTTTAAAATATTAAAAACTTTCAACAACGGATCTCTTGGTTCTCGCATCGATGAAGAACGCAGCGAAATGCGATACGTAATGTGAATTGCAGAATTCCGTGAATCATCGAATCTTTGAACGCACATTGCGCC
>NZ_JAJCPX010000107.1:0-410 GCF_020563125.1 Longicatena sp. 210702-DFI.1.196
ACATCCCGCAAGTCCTGATCTGCCTTGTCCGGGTCAATAGGAAGAAACTCGGTATAGTAAGCATTGCGACGGTCTGCCCGAAGCAGCTGCTCGAACTGTTCTTTGCGCTCTGCCCGGTAGATGGGATATACCATCCCGGTGGGCAGAAGCTGTACGGTGTCCTCCCGCAGCTCGGTGATCTGATAGGCGTCATCCTCGATATACACGGTATCGCTCACGGCATAGACCGGGGCGGCTGGGTCATAGGAGGTTCTTTGCGGAATTGGGCGGCGAACTGCGTCATATTCCTCATCGGAAATAGCAACTTTGGAAGTCTGCTCTGTCTCAACAGCTGCGATCTGCTCTACATCCGACATTACCTGCTGGATAAATGAGTCATTGTCCAGTTTTTCCGGGTCTGCCACCTGTCC
>NZ_JAJCPX010000108.1:0-408 GCF_020563125.1 Longicatena sp. 210702-DFI.1.196
GCTGTCCGGAACCGCTGCATCCATCTGAAGGTCGATCAGTTCCTGCACACAATCACGCAGTCCCACAAGACCTTTCACACGGGCTTCGGCGGTAGCGTTGAGGTCAGGGCGCACCATGCGGCTGTTTTCCCGGTAGTACACCTGCCCGTCTACAATGGCATAGGAATAGTTCTTCACATTAGGGTCGGCAGGAATGGAGGTGTCAATAGCTTCGCCTTCGCCCAGCTCCGGCAGCTCTGCCTCCTGATAAGTTCCATGAATATACTTCACCGCATCATGCAGCTGGTCGGAAAGCTCCAGTCCCTCGATAGGGTTCACGGTGTAGTCCATACCATGAGCGGTGCTTACCGGCTCCTGTCTGCCCAGCACCATTTCCGGGTGGTCGATAAAATACCGGTTGATGGCAAA
>NZ_JAJCPX010000109.1:0-407 GCF_020563125.1 Longicatena sp. 210702-DFI.1.196
ATCATGGGACACAGCCAGTTTGAGCGTATCCCCATCAGCCGGGAGCGTCAGGAACGGCTTCTCTATGAGCAGATCGACGAGATCACCGAGGGCATCGCAGAGGTGCAGGCCAGCGGCGGCGAGCGGTTTACCGTCAAGCAGCTGGAGCGTACCAGAAAGTCTCTGGAAGCCAGACTGGAAAAGCTGCAAGCCGAGGGGCGAAAAGACGATGTGGTAACTTTTGAGCAACTGGGTGTGGACCGGCTGTTCGTGGATGAGGCCCACAACTATAAAAACCTGTTTCTATACACAAAAATGCGAAATGTGGCAGGC
This sequence comes from Longicatena sp. 210702-DFI.1.196, assembly GCF_020563125.1. Lineage (NCBI taxonomy): Bacteria > Bacillati > Bacillota > Erysipelotrichia > Erysipelotrichales > Erysipelotrichaceae > Longicatena > Longicatena sp. 210702-DFI.1.196. Next base: position 313 of record NZ_JAJCPX010000109.1, read on the forward strand.
TTATCCACATCGGACGCGCAGAAATCCTCCGATATGTTTGCCAAGTGCCGCTATATGGATGAGATCACCGGAAACCGTGGCGTGATCTTTGCCAC
>NZ_JAJCPX010000011.1:0-83528 GCF_020563125.1 Longicatena sp. 210702-DFI.1.196
CATCTTTAGGTTTCATTGCCTTACTTGTCACATTTAATTTTACAGCACTTACCGGCGTTTTTACGGTAATCGTACATTTGGCTGCTTTCTTGGAGCCATCTTTGGCGGTTGCAGTAATGATTGCCGTGCCATTTCCTCTTGCCGTTACTCTTCCACTTGCCGACACCGTAGCTACTTTCGTATTATTGGATATCCATAACAAATCAGTATTACTTGCCGTTGATGGTGACACTGTTGCAGATAAATAATATACATCTTTAGGTTTCATTGCCTTACTTGTCACATTTAATTTTACAGCACTTACCGGTGTTTTTACGGTAATCGTACATCGTGCTGCTTTCTTGGAACCATCTTTGGCGGTTGCGGTAATGATTGCTGTGCCATTTCCTCTTGCCGTTACTCTTCCACTTGCCGATACAGTGACCACTGCAGTATTACTGGAAGTCCATATTAGCTCCTTATTGGTAGCATTAGAAGGCGCAATGGTCGCAAAAAGATCATACGTTGTTCCCGAAATCATCGTCTTGTCCGTTGTATTTAGCTGAATGCTGTCTACAGGAATCGGCACATCATACACATGATGGGGAATTCCTTCACGAAGCAAGGAAGCTTCTGTGATCGTATTTGGCATTGCCCATAGTTCCACATCATCAAATGAAAAATAACTTATTTCATTGATATTGTCAGGTAAAACTACTTTTTCAAGACTATTACAATTGTGAAATGCATTTTCTCCAATTGCATTTAGATTCTTTGGTAATGTGATTGTTTGTAAATTGATGCAGTCCGTAAAAGCGGAAAGTTCTATTTCCGTGATTGATTCCGGCAATACGATACTTTCTAATGTAGCAAAACCGGAAAATAAGAAACCGGGAACTTTCGGCATACCTTCTTCTAATGTCACGGTTTTAATTCCTGAATCTTGAAAAGCATACACACCTGAAGAAACCAGTGTTTTAGGAATCGTGATATCCTTTAATGCTTCACAACCGGTAAATGTATGATTACCAAGTTCCTTTAAACCTTTCGGTAATCTCAATTCCTCCAATGCATAACAGCCTTCGAATACGCCGTCACCTGATGAATCTCCCAACACGGTTAATGATTCGGGAAGTGCAATATGGATAAGGCTGACACAATCTTTAAAAGCTCCCTGATGAATCGTCGTTAAGTTTGATGATAACGATATATCTGACAGCATTTCACAGCCTTCAAAAGCGGAAAGTTCTATTTCCGTAATTGATTCCGGCAATACGATACTTTCTAATGTAGCAAAACCGGAAAATAAGAAACCGGGAACTTTCGGCATACCTTCTTCTAATGTCACGGTTTTAATTCCTGAATCTTGAAAAGCATACACACCTGAAGAAACCAGTGTTTTAGGAATCGTGATATCCTTTAATGCTTCACAACCGGTAAATGTATGATTACCAAGTTCCTTTAAACCTTTCGGTAATCTCAATTCCTCCAATGCATAACAGCCTTCGAATACGCCGTCACCTGATGAATCTCCCAACACGGTTAATGATTCGGGAAGTGCAATATGGATAAGGCTGACACAATCTTTAAAAGCTCCCTGATGAATCGTCGTTAAGTTTGATGATAACGATATATCTGACAGCATTTCACAGCCTTCAAAAGCGGAAAGTTCTATTTCCGTAATTGATTCCGGCAATACGATACTTTCTAATGTGGCAAAACCACAGAATAAGAAACCCGGGACTTTCGGCATACCTTCTTCCAATGTCACGGTTTGCACATCGGAATTTGTGAATATATAAGGATGAGCTTCTTCTAAAGTCTTAGGAATTACAATATCTGTAAGTGCCGTACAACCATAAAATGTTTTAGCACCTAAAACCTTTAAATTATCAGATAATGTAATATCTTCTAACGATATGCAATCTTCAAATACACCTGAATCCGCATTTGAACCTAATTCCACTAACGAATTTGGCAATGTTATTTTTTTCAAATTGCTACAGCCTCGAAAAGCACCTGCTTCAATTGTTCTTAACTTATTTGAAAACGTAATATCTGTTAAATTTTTACAATCTCGGAATGTTTCATAACCGATTTCAATTACTGTTTCAGGAATTTCAATACTTGTTAATGTATTACAATCATTAAATAACCAAGCGGGAATTTTTTTAATATTATCAGCAAAAATCACGTTTCTTAATCCCGAACCTTCAAAATTACTAACACCAACCGTTTCTATATCTTTCGGTACTTGAATTGTTGTTAAAGAGGTACATCCTTTAAAAGTATTTGCACCTAAAGTGTTTAGTTCTATTGGAAGATGTACTTCATGTAATGATGTACAACCTTCAAATACACCTGAATCCGCATTTGAACCTAAGTATCGAAGACAATCAGGCAAATCAACTTTCTTTAAGTTTACACACCCCATAAACGCCCCATAATCAATACTTCGTAATCTTGATGGGAAACTGATTTCTTGTAAGGTTATACAATCTTTAAAAGCTTCATATCCTATCTCTGTAACGTTTTCCGGTATGACCACCGCAGCAGCATTTCCCTGATATTTCACTAACGTACTTCCAGACATGATAAAGTCACCTGCTGTCTTGACCGACTGTAAAGGTTTGGTTGACAGGATGACTTGCTCATCCAAGCTTTCTTTTTCAACATAATCTGATACAACTTCCATGGCAGAAACAACTTTCTTGCTCATCTGTTTCATTGCCAATTGATGATCAGATGATAATCCGGTAGCCTTTTGCATTGCATTTGCAATCGTAAAATCGCTTAACACCGTTGTAATGGAACATGTACAACACAAAAGCCCGGCAACTACTTTCTTCATTTGTAATTTCATAAACATTCTCACCTTTCTTTATCATGAGAATTATATAAAAATAACAAATGAATAACAACAAACACAAAACTGAATGTAAAAAATGACCGTTTTTATGTCAAAATACACAAAAAAAGCATCTCAATAAACCAATGAATTGAGATGCCCTATATCTTATTCTTATGACGTTTTTAGCCCTCTTTGACCTTGCTCGTCTTGGTATAATAAAAACCGTGTGTCACATGGTCCTTCTCATACTTCTTTGCATAAGCAGCAAAAACCGCTGTTGCGTCTTTTTCCTTATTCAGAATGGCATGATAAAGATCCAATGCTTCTAACACATAAGCGATATCATGAAACATGCCGTCAATGCGAAAATGACGAATTCCACTATTTAACAGCTCCTGAATTTCTTCAAAGCTCGCAAGCGTAAAACCGGTGAATACATGCGTACCCGTTTCATCTTCCACAATGGGCATATGTTCCTCACGATTTTCTTCCATCAAATATAAGTCATAGTTATTGCGTACTTGCTCATTTTTTCCTATAAAAGACATATAACTGCTTAATAAATTACGTTTGCTATGCATCATATTCAAACGACCATGGAGAATAACCTCACATTCACCATCAGTAAGCCGACCAATTTCACACATTTCCTGCAAGGTAATTTCCTTAGAAATAGTAACCATCTGAATACCTTCATCTAAATAATATTGCACATCACTGTGATTTGTAATTAACGTATCCGGATTGTAAATAAGCTTTTTCTTTAAGTCAAAATGTTCTGCCTCTAACAATACACACTCATCGCCATAATAAATACCATCCACATCTAATTCTTTCAATAAATGTAAATGCTGACGTAACGCCGGTAATTCTTCTTCCACAAAAAAGCGATTTACGGCCACATACATGCGTAAGGAAAGCCGTTCACATTCTTTCTTTATTGCTTGTAATTCCTCCACTGCAAAAGCATATACGCAGCGAACAGAAAAAAATGGTGTACCAATCAAAACACTATCTGCGCCATGCGCTTTAACTTTTGCCAAATCCTCGAATGCAAAAGGTGTTACAATAAAATCAGGCATAGAATCCATCCTCTCTAACCAAGCTTTATTATAATATAAGTGCGCATTGAAAGAAAGGATAATGTTTTTCACCATAAGATAATCGTGAAAAATAAATTCAAAAAGATTTCGATATTTTTTAAAATGTAAAGAAAATGAGCGTATAATAATGAAAAAGAGTTAAGAGGGTTCTTATGAAAAAACATATACTTGCAAAAACAAATATATTTATCTGTATTATCATTATAATCGGTTACTTGATTACTTCCTTTGTCAGCTATAACAGTAATCATACCATGCTAAAAAAAGATATCGAACATATTTCGGATCTGAGTAGTGAAAGCATCTATCATAAAATAGATTCACTATTTACAAAACCTATCAACATCTCCTTAACCATGGCCAATGATACCTTTTTAATGCAGCATATGAAAAATGAAAATGCGCTTACAGATGATGCTAACTTTGTAAAAACAATCACAGATTATTTGCATGCCTATAAAGTGAAATACAATTTTGATTCCGTCTTTTTAGTATCTACCAAAACAAAACGCTATTATCATTTTGATGGCATTGATCGAATCCTTACAAAAGATAATCCGGAAAACACCTGGTATTATGAATTCCTTAACAGCAAAGATGATTACAGCATTAATATTGATAATGATGAAGCGAAGAAAAATGAGATTACCGTGTTTATCAATTGTAAGCTAAAAGATGTTAATAAGCATATAATTGGCGTTATAGGTGTTGGTTTTCGCATTGAACATCTGCAAGAGCTGTTGAAGCAATATGAGAAAAAATTTAATGTGAAAGCTTTTTTGATTGATGCAAACGGCACCATTCAACTCTCTACGAATATTTCCGGTTATCAAAAACAAAAGTTAGCACAAAACAAACGTTATGAAACCCTCTTACCAAAATTAATGAAGGAAAAGGAAGAGAGTGTTTCTTTCTGGTACAGCGAAAAACCTTACAGCGGTTATCTTATCCGGCAACCTTTGAATACTATACAATGGCAATTGCTGATTGATCGCGATACAGCACAATTAGAGCATTCCATGCATCAGCAGTTAGGCATTGGTTTTACTATCATTTTGATGGTTATTATTCTTGTCTTAGGAGTTATTACGTATATCGTACGCAAGTATAACAAGAAGTTGATTCATTTAACTCTGGAAACAGAAATGAAACATCAATCCATCTTCCAACAGCAAACCGAACAGATTTATGATACTATTTATGAAATTGATGTGACCCATAACTGTGCTGCCAGTGAAGCTACCGAAGACTATTTCTATAGCCAGGGCATTCCTCGAAAGACTCCTTATGATGAATCTTTAAAGATCATTGCTGAAAAACAAATCAAACCGGAATTTAGAGCTGGTTATTTGACAGTCTTTGATCCTGCGCATATCTTACAGCTATATGAGGAAGGCATTACGTCTACGCAATATGATTTTATGATCAATAATGGGAATGACAACAATTACTATTGGATGCGTATTACCGTTAAGATCTTTTATTGGGATGATGACCAGTCCATTCGTATGTTTGTTTATCGCCAAAATATTGATGAAGAAAAACGCAAAGAACTCTTCATGAAGAAGAAAATGGAAAGTGATTCTCTGACTTCCCTTTATAACAAAGCCGCTACTCGTTCTTATATCCAACAGAAACTGATGCAAAACACTGATCAATATTATGCTTTCTATATCTTAGATATTGATAATTTCAAAGATATCAATGATGCCTATGGTCATGCAGTTGGAGATGAAGTCATCGTAACTTTTGCTAATATCTTAAAAAATCAATTCCCAAAGGATGCAATCATCGGTCGTATCGGCGGTGATGAATTTGTCACTTTACAAGCAGTTGCGTCCAAGCAAGAAGCACAAGCCAAAGCAGAAGCACTTGTGAACATCTATCATAACGCAAAACGCCAAGGATTATGCCACTACACAATATCCGCCAGCATCGGCGTAGCTGTGACAATACACAATTTGGATAACTTCGATTCGCTGTATCACAATGCGGATAAAGCACTCTATGAGGCAAAAGAAAACGGTAAGAATCAGTATCGTATGTATGAAAAATGAATATTGCAGTAAAAGATAAACAAAAAGAAAAGGAAGATTGCTCGGTGAAATTAAAAGCGTAGGCAATCTTCTTTTGTTATCGAATACACATGCAATTTTTTAAGGCTTGTATACTACTTGATATGCACGAATATCTGATCCTCATTTTGAATAAAGCAGCTCTGTTCTGCTTTAACAGTAAAAGGCTTCTTCGTTTCCACTACGATTTTTTTCGCCTAGACCGATCCAAAGGCATCCTACATAGTGTTCATCCTTAAACAACCCGGTTAAGTTATGATTTTGTTAAAAGTTCACTTTCATTAGTTATCAAAACCTTTTTTACGATACATCATGGCAAATGTCACAACACCTAAGAGAATCCAGGCAAGAATAATTCCAAAATCCAGCAAATGTTCTTGACTTAAGATGCTCATACCATTCATCGCATCATTAATAATCGCCATCATTCTGGTTGTCGGTACGATACTGGCAATCTTATCAATCACTTCATTCATATTCTGAAACATCGGTGGTATCAAAAACAGAATCATCAATGGTGTTGATAAGGTACTGGTAGACATCTGATCCTTCGACAGCAATCCGACAACCGAACCAAACAACAGCATGGAAATGGAAGTCACTGTCGTTACCAGAAGAAACATTGGCAAATAAGAAAGCTGCGTTGCCGTGATAAAGAAGATCACGATTGTGATGAGTTCCATTAAGACAAGTACGGAAATAATCTTGCTAAAAATATATTCAAGCGCTGACACATCACTCAGCATCAAGACACGCAAGGTATTTTTTTCTTTTTCTTCTGCTACCATCATTGCCAAGCCGGTAAGTGGAATAGCGGAAAGATTCAATAATTCGCATAAAGTTAAAACAAAGTTACTCGGCATTCCTGCTTCTTTAACATCCCCAAATATGGTCTGATATAACACAGCAAAGCCAATCGGTAATAAGATCATGATCAGCATATTCTTATTCGTAAACATTAAACGAAAGTCTTTTTTGATTAGCACAGCTAATGTATGCATTCGCAGTTTCATTATAATTCCCTCCCTGTCACATCAAGAAAAATTGTTTTCAGATCAGGCTCTACCGAATTTATACGCAAAATATTGCCTTGTATTGCTGCCAATGTTTTCATCAGACTTGCTGTATCTTTTGTTGTATGGTATTTATTGCCTTTATCATCCAAAATGACAACTTCATTTTTGGCATATTTTAATTTTAATTCATCTGGACTTCCCATTTCTTTGATTTCCCCTTCATTTAAAAAAGCCACACGATGACATAACAAATCGGCTTCACTCATATTATGGGTCGTTAAGAAAATCGTCGTACCTTGGCGATTTAATTCAAAAATCATCTCATATACAGCCTCACTGCTGGCAGGGTCTAAAGCACTGGCAGGTTCATCTAAAAATAAGATCTTAGGTTTATGCAAAATAGCACGTGAAAATAATAAGCGTTGCTTCATCCCTTTTGACAAATGCTCAACCTTTTTCTTCTTTGCTTCATACAATCCTGTCTTCTGCAAAACCTCATCAATATACGATGTTGAAATTTTCTTCAGATCGGCGAAAATCTTTAGATTTTCATACACTGTTAATTTTTCATATAAACCACTATTATCGGATAAGACACCGATATTTTGATATAATTCATCCTGCAATTCATCCACTTGTTTCCCTAAGATCAAAAACGTTCCATGATTTGGCTTCAACTGATTTGTTAACAGCTTGATCGTTGTTGTTTTACCGGCTCCACTTGGACCCAGAAAACCGAAGATTTCTCCCTCTTTGATTGAGAAACTGACATCTTTTAAAGCTTTTGTCTCTTTAAAAGAAATTGCTCCATGACGTACTTCTACGATTGTATTCATATCACTCACTCCCTTGTGTGTATCTCTTTAAGTATACACGAAATAACCTCATCATTTCAATTTGATGCTTTGCAATAAAGCCGATAACTGTTTATCATCTATTGTATTTGTCATAACTTACTTACCTTCATAAAAGATGATTATAATCGCTTTTCAAAATTGCCACTCACCGTAGGACCCTCATTAAAAATCACAAAGGCATTTGGATCAAAAGAGGCAACAATGCGGCGAATCTGATGTTCTTCGTATTTATTTATCACTGTCACAAGGATGCGTGTCTGTGTTTTCGTATAAGCCCCGGCACCATCCCAATAGGTTACACCTCTTCCTGTTTCTTTCATGATGGCTTCTTGAATTTCCTGATTCTTAGTAAAAATCATTGCAGTCATATTAATATTTTGATAATGTGTGCGATCCAATACTAAAGAAAAACAGGTCATATATAAGATAGAATAGATCGCCGTAGGCACATCAAAAAGGAAAGCACATAACAGATAGACAAAAGCATTGACTATTATCGATAATTTCCCCACACTGAAATTGGCAAATTTTCGCGTAAAATAAACACCTAAGATATCCAGTCCTCCTCCACTGCCCCCACTACGCAATGCAATACCAATACCAAAGCCACAGATGATGCCCCCTATCAAACAGCTGGCAAGCACATCGTCTAGGATAGGTGTTTCCGGTATAAAGATAAGACTAAAAGCAAGTGTTTGTGCAATGACACACAAAAGCGTCTTCACAAAGAACTTTCGAGAAATGCTGCGATATGCCAAAATAAATAATGGCAGATTCATCAAGAAATTGATGATACCGGCAACATCAAAGTTGGCAGGCAATGAGATATGCGCATATTGTATTATAATCGTTCGAATGATCTGGGCAATACCGATCACTCCGCCACTATATAAATTTAAAGGTACGATGAATAAGTTAACACCCGCTGCGAAAATAAAGCCTCCTGCAATGACCATCAATATTTTATAAGTTTCATTTTCTATTTTCATATATAAAACCCTCACTCGTTATCATCAGCATTATAGCATAGAAGAGGTTTTTATGGGAATGTTTCCTGCTTCGATGCAGCAATTTTCCAAATCGTGCCTGCGTGCTTGCGATATGACATACATCCTAGGTAGCAAAGATGTCTTCTTTATCGCAACTGTTTTATCAAATGATCCTTTCACATCAACTGTAGTTTATAGCAATTTGCATCGATAAAGCGTTATTCTTTCATTTCTCTATCCTTACCGCAACTTGCTTAATGATAAAATAAAATCTTTGATAACGATTAAAGACTTTTTCAAACATCCTATAAAAAAGAAAAGAATCCTTTGTTTGACCAAACAATGGGATTCCTTTGCATGAAACGTGTTTACATACGTTTTTGTATACAATCGCCTTCGATTTTCTTAATACGGCAGGTTGCATCATAGCGCAATGTACCATTGCAATGCACATAATCAACTACGCAGCCTCCCTGTAGAACAATATCCGTTGCGGAAATAGAATTAGCTCGAATATTACTTGCTCGCAATGTTGTACATTCAATTGTATTCGCATGATTTGTTTTTCCCCAATTCTTGCCAAAGCCAAAGGCAAATACGCCTAAAATACCGCTGGCAAAATTAATGACCACTTCATCACCAAACAAATCATTCAACACGGCACAGCCATTGATAATGACCTTATCCGCATTCACTTCTCCGTTATTCTTTAACATGCCATCTACGCGTATATCATCTGCATAAACTTTACCATTTTCTGACTTTACCATGCCATCGATATCCAACTTATTCACTCTGATATCTTTGGCAACCTTCAGCATTCCATTCACATCCATTTGCTCCGCCGTAATACTGCCCTCTGCATTGCAAGTGCCATCTATATCAATCATATGACATTTGATATTGCCGTTTATCTTTCCCATACCATCAATTTTGATACGATCATATTCTCCTTCGGTAATTGTTCCAAAACCATCAATCCTTACATCCATACTCATACCATTTTGTCCTCCTTGCGAATAATAAATGTAACCCTGCACAGATACAGCCAACTGCTGCCACTAGGGGCACGCTTAAACGAAAATCAATCCAGTGATTCGCATCTGCCAGAAAATATACTCCTAAGCTTAATACCATCAGCATCATAAATTGAATACCGTATTTTAACAGACTGATGCAGGCAGGTAAGATCAGAAACAGACTCCACCAGCCGGGGAAAAATAAGGTAAACTTCCACAGTTCAAATAACTCTCCTAAATAGCCAGCACCTACTGCGATTAACAACAATCCCCAGATAATATTTTTTGCATGCTTGCTCATGAAACGACCTCCTCATCAAAGGTAAACGCAAACGTTTCCTTATACTTTACTTTCATTTGTGAACTCAATTCCTGTAATGATACACTTCGCAAGATTTTCATACGCTCATCAAGCCAATACCAGACATCCTGATTGGTGGATGCTGCAGGTTCTTGTAAAGCGAGCACGTAATGATCTTCTTGTACCTGCACAAGTAACATTCGCCATTCATGTGAGTGGATATGCGTTAACGCATGGGCACTGGATTGAATCAATGCCATCCGCGTGTTTTGGGAAAATGCATATTCCTGATTCCATTCACTGATGACCATCATCACCAAAATCTCATAGAAGGAAAAGCAATCCTTTTCCATTACATCCATAAACAGGGCGGCCACCTCAATATCAATCTCGCTGAATTCTTCCAGATCTTCTTCTGTAAACATGCGATTACTAACCTCAGGAGTCAGCATCTTCGCTAATTCTTCTAAAGAATATGTATCCTTCATCTGTTGAATTGCACGGATCCGATTTAATATACGTTCTTTCGGGAAATAGGTTTCCTGTCCTGTGGGACTAGGACGTTTCACAAACCAGCTTTCCGGTATCAGACCTTCGCGTTTCCAACGATATAGCTGTCCATAAGAAATACCGGTTTCTTTTAATAAATCTTTTTTTGAAATCTCCATAGTCGTTTCACCTTCTTCTCATTGTCATTTTGTAATACTCCAGATGATATTGCTCGTTCAATAAATGCAGCTTTTTGATCGATAGATTTTCGGCATACATCTGCTTGTTGCATTTCATACATATCAGCCACCTCTCTGCCGTTAGTGTAACATTGTTTTATTACACCTATATATTAACAAAACATTGTTACGTTGTAAAGAAAAAAAACATAAATTATTAAAATTTATGCGAAAACGTTTTCATAAACTTACCGATATCACTCTCAGGTAAAAATTAAATCAAATCTATTGACCGGTGGTCACTAAAGGGGTAAACTAGTTACATGTATGAAAAAAGGAAGTGAATATATGGAAGAGTTAAACAAACGCAGCCGTATTCAAAATGCTGCAGTTGCCTTATTCAGCGAACAAGGCGTAGAGGCAACCAGTGTCAATGATATCGTGCGGCGTGCGAATGTCGCAAAAGGCACCTTTTACATATATTATAAAGATAAAAAAGAACTGATCTCCCAGATCCTGACTGAAAAACATGGCAAAGCTTTGAATGATTTGATGAATGCATCATATGAGAAAAGCCGTCAGGGTATGATGGATTGGCGCCATGCATTTGCCAATGAGCTAATTTCCTTTTATCGCCATAATCCAAAGATCTTAAAGATGATCCAAAAAAACATCACCTCCATCTTTGACTGTGATAAGCATCGAGAACAAGTCTTAGCCCATATCGAAAAGTTGGATGCTTTCTTACAATGCTTTCATCAGGAAAAAGAGAGTCGAAAAGATGCCATGAATCGCTTTATGCTGATGATGGAGATGATTGGCGTCATTAGTTTTCACGCCATCTTTTATGAGCAGCCTGATACGATGGACAGCGTAGAACCGGTACTGCTGAAAATGATTGAGCGCATGTATTTGTAAGGAGGATTTCCATGACATATAAATTAGGAATTGATGTAGGATCTACTACATTAAAAGCCGTTCTATTAAATGAACAAGATGAAATCATCTATAAAAGCTATGAACGCCATAAATCGCGGGTACGCGAAATGAGCGTTGAGAAGATAGAAGAATTAAAACCGTTGTTGCTTGGTCATAAAATTGCCATAGCCATTACCGGAAGCGCCGGTCTTGGGGTGGCAAGTGGAGCTCAGCTTCCCTTTGTACAAGAGGTATTTGCGACAGCACAGGCGGTCAAGAAATATTATCCAACTACGGATGTAGTCGTTGAATTAGGTGGTGAGGATGCCAAGATCATCTTTCTAAAAGGCGCTTTAGAAGAACGAATGAACTCGACATGTGCCGGTGGTACCGGAGCGTTTATTGATCAAATGGCTTCCTTGTTAGATGTTGATTTGGAAACGATGGATCAACTATCGTTGCAATATACGACCCTATATCCAATTGCCTCACGTTGTGGTGTCTTTGCGAAAAGTGATGTTCAGCCTTTAATCAATCAAGGTGTTGAAAAAAGCAATTTAGCTGCCAGTATCTTTCAGGCAGTCGTTGATCAAAGTATTGCCGGATTGGCACAAGGCAGAAACATTGAAGGCAATGTTTTATTTCTGGGAGGGCCTCTGCATTTTCTAAAAGGATTACAAAAGCGTTTTAAAGAAACCTTGCACCTTAATGAAGATGAGGCAAACTTCCCCGCTTTAGCACCTTATTTTGTGGCATTAGGAAGTGCGGTATATGCGGATAATGAGACAGTGCTCTATACGTATGAAGAGCTATTGCATAAAATGAAAACGATGGCACAACAAAAAGTCAAAAATGACGGTCTGCCTCCTTTATTTGCCAGTGAACAAGACTATCAAGAATTTGTCCAACGTCATGCCAATGCCCATGTAGATCGAAAAGATATTCATAAGTATCAAGGAAAGGCATGGTTGGGGATCGATTCTGGAAGTACGACAACCAAACTTGTCCTCATTGATGAAGAAGATAACATTCTGTACGAAAGCTATGCCAATAACCAAGGCAACCCGGTCGATGTTATTCAAAAAGAATTATTGCAGATTTATGACTTGATGGAAGATCGCATTACCATAAGTCATGCTGCCGTTACCGGCTATGGTGAAGAATTGATGAAACATGCCTTCCATTTGGATATCGGTGTTGTGGAAACCATGGCCCATTATCAGGCAGCGAAGCATTTCAATCCCAACGTCGATTTTATCATCGACATCGGTGGTCAGGATATGAAATGTTTCCGTATTAAAGACAATTCCATTGACGATATCTTATTAAACGAAGCTTGCAGCAGTGGCTGCGGCAGTTTCATTGAAACCTTTGCGAAGAGTATGGGGTATGAAATCAAAGAATTTGCTCGGATGGGATTGCATGGAAAGCATCCGGTTGACTTAGGTACACGCTGCACCGTTTTCATGAATTCCAGTGTGAAACAAGCACAGAAAAATGGTGCCAGCATGGAAGACATTTCCGCCGGCTTATGTATCAGCGTCGTAAAAAATGCATTGTATAAAGTTATTCGTGCAAAAAGTGCCGAAGAAATCGGAAAAGAAATCGTTGTACAAGGTGGCACCTTCTTAAACGATACCGTATTGCGCAGCTTTGAATTAGAACTAGGCCGTCATGTCATTCGTCCAGGCATTGCCCATCTGATGGGGGCTTATGGAGCTGCCTTACTCGCGAAACAAAAACATGCTAATACCTCTTCCATACTCGATAAAACCGCACTAGAAAACTTTACACATACCTCACAAGCCAGCAACTGCGGTTTATGTACCAACCACTGTAATCTGACCATAAATACATTTGCGAATGGCACTCGTCATATTGCCGGTAATAAGTGTGAACGTCCGATCATTGGTCGTGCCAATAAAGAAAAACTTCCTAATCTCTATGATTTCAAATATGAAGAACTATTGAAATGCAAAGGAATCAGCGGTGTTCGTGGAAAAATCGGGATTCCGCTTGTGTTAAACATGTATGACAACCTTCCCTTCTGGCATTCCTTCTTCACCAATTTAGGATTTGAGGTGGTCTTAAGTGATCGTTCCAGCAAAGCCTTATATGCGAAAGGACAGCATACGATATCCTCTGATACCATCTGCTATCCAGCAAAGCTAGTGCATGGACACATTCAATCCTTGATTGATAAAGGTATTGATACGATTTTCTATCCCTGCATGAGTTACAATGTAGATGAGCAGATGAGCGATAACCATTTCAACTGTCCAGTAGTTGCCTATTACCCTGAAGTCATTGAAGGCAATATGGATTTAGAAGGCATCACCTTCCTTTATCCTTATGTTTACTTGGAAGATCGTCATACTTTTGAAACAAAAATCTTTGAATACTTCCGCTCACAGGATATGGATATCACTTATAAAGAAATTACGGCAGCTGCTTCTCATGCGTATGTTGCCTATGAAGAATTTAAACAAAAGATCCAACAGGAAGGTGCCAGAGCTTTAGCTTTTGCGCAGACGCATCATCGTAAGACGATCGTATTAGCGGGACGTCCTTATCATGTCGATCCGCAGATCAATCATGGCATTCATCGTTTATTAAGCAATTTGGGATTTGTTGTCGTTAGCGAAGACAGTATTCCAAAACAATCGCAACGCCCAAGTATCCATGTCTTAAATCAATGGACCTTCCATGCTCGCATGTATAATGCGGCACAGTTTGTAACGACGCAAAACGATATGGAACTCATTCAACTTGTCAGTTTTGGCTGTGGCATCGATGCGATTACCGCAGATGAAGTAAAAGATATCTTACGTCGTCACAATAAATTATATACACAGATCAAGATTGATGAAGTTGATAATCTTGGTGCCGTGAAGATTCGCTGCCGTTCCTTATTGGCGGCAATGGAAGAAAGGGAGGGATAAATTCATGAACCGTGTAGAATTTACCAAAGAAATGAAGAAGACACATAAAATCCTTGTGCCCATGATGCTGCCGATACATTTTCAATTTTTACAAAACATCTTTCGCCAAAACGGCTATCAGATGGAGTTGTTACAGACCAAAGGACAACAGATCATTGATGAAGGATTGAAAAATGTGCATAACGATACTTGCTATCCGGCATTGTTGGTCATCGGTCAAATGATCGATGCCTTAAAATCAGGAAACTACGATACCGATCACATTGCTTTGGCCATTACCCAAACCGGTGGCGGCTGTCGTGCCTCTAACTATATCCATTTGCTGCGAAAGGCACTAAAACAAGCTGGTTTTGGCCATGTACCTGTCATTTCCGTTAATTTTTCCAAGTTAGAAAAAAATAGTGGATTCAAATTGACAGGCAGTATGCTACTACGACTATTATATGGTTTTCTATATGGAGATATGCTTATGTGGATAAAAAATCAATGTAAACCATATGAACGGCATGCCGGTGCAAGTGATGCACTTGTCCAAAAATGGATCAACCGTATCAGTGAACAATTTAATTCTCTTTCCTTTTTAAAGCTTCATCACAATTATGTAATGATGTTAGAGGAATTTGCGGCTATTGAACGTGAGAATACACCGAAAATTCAAGTGGGTATTGTCGGAGAAATCTATATGAAATATGCCCCTCTAGGTAATAATGAATTAGAAGATTTCTTGATCAAGGAAGGCTGTGAACCAGTCGTATCCGGAGTTCTTGATTTCGGTTTATATTGCCTGGAAAATACGGTCATTGACCATGAATATTATAATCGCAGCCGCAAAAGCTATCGCTTTGTTGCCATGGCCAGTCGTTATATTCAGCATTTACAGATGAAAGCCATCAAAGCCATTCGTCAACAAGGTGTCTTCCGTGAACCCGATACCTTTCAAGAAGTTATGGAAAGCAGCGAAGGCATCATTAACCGTGGTACTAAGATGGGAGAAGGCTGGCTGTTAACAAGTGAGATGGTTGCCTTAATCAAAAGTAATGTTTCTAATATCGTTTGTTGTCAGCCATTTGGCTGTCTGCCAAATCATATCGTTGCTAAAGGCATGACACGTAAAATCAAAAATATCTATCCAAACGCCAATATCGTCGCCGTTGATTACGACCCAAGTGCGACACGGGTAAATCAGGAAAATCGTTTAAAGCTAATGTTGAGCAATGCGCGTTTAACGGCTCGCTTTGCCCAGGCCGAAGAAGAAAAAAGGGCAGCTGCCAAACAACAGGCATATGCATATGAGACACGATAAAAAACATTGTATTTTATAAGAATATGCACATATAAAATGAAAAAGAAGTCAAAACCAGATCAAATCACAGGTGATGACTTCTTTTTATGTAGAAATGCATACTGTTATACTTTTTGTTTTTCCTTCTTTACAACTGTAATCTGAAAACTATGCATAAGTTCCTCATCATATGCTTGTCCCAAATTTTGAAACGTTGGCAAAAAAACATAATTCAAGCGTTGTTCATAAGGCAATTCTTTGGCTTTACCAGATGCATAACAGATACCTTTGATATCGGTCTTTCTATTATAAACGGCTGCTGTTAACAACTGTGATATGACATAATTGCTCTTAAAGGCATGCTTTTCATTATCCTTTGCCCATATGGATAAGGCGTATTTTAATGGCATGGTACATAAAAAAGCAAACAATTGTTCATGCGAATATCTTCTTTTTTCCATCTGTGGATAGGATACGCTCACATCCAATAAAGAAAATGCTTTTAAAGGACAAAATTCACCATAGGATATATTGGTTTTTCCCAATTCCTTATACATACAAGGAAGACTGCCAGCCAGATATAAACAAGGTATCCCTGTGATTGAATAGCGCTGATTCTGAATCAAATAGCGTTTTGTAAAAGGGATATGATAAAATTCTTGACAATCAAGCAGTGGCATTAAAGATACTCTTCCTCGATATAATACATTTGGAAGCTGCTGTACACGCTCAAACATCATGTCATATGTTTGATGATGAAAGGAACACTGCAACATATTTTGCATCTGAGAAGAAGCTGTATTCATCCTTCCCTTTAAATAATTACGCCAAATATCATTAATTTTATTACGTAACTTATATAAATATGTATATTCTTCTATAGTTAAGATATCGGCCTTTTTTATAAGATGTAAGAAACGCAATGTTTTTTGTAAATAAGCACTACGTACCTCATGATCATGTTCAACCATCGTCTCAAGTGGCAGCTGTTCTGCCAGCTTTTGCAATAATAAAGTTTCCATCATAACTCCCTAAGCCTTTCGTAAGTTCTAGTTCATTATATAACAATTCATAATAAAATGAGTAGAAATTATAGTAGAATGTTGCTTTCCCTTATTTTCTTCTCGATAACGTTTACTTCATGATACACATAGAGTAAAATAAAGAGGAAAGAGGTGTTTTTATGGTACAGATTGGCAATGTTTGGGACGAAATATTAAAAGATGAATTTGCGAAAGAATATTACCAGAACATCCGCAAATTTTTAGTATATGAATATAATCATCATCCGGTATATCCTAGCATGTATGATATCTTTAACGCTTTAAAATATACACCGTATCATTGTGTTAAGGTTGTTATTTTAGGACAAGATCCATATCATGGCAAAGGACAGGCGCATGGCTTATGCTTCTCCGTTAAAAAAGGAGTTACCCCTCCCCCATCTTTACAAAATATCTTTCAAGAATTAAAAAACGATGTTGGCTGTAACATCCCTTCTCATGGAGAATTAACGAAATGGGCAAAACAGGGCGTATTATTGTTAAATACCGTATTAACCGTTCGCGGTGGTCAGGCGAATTCTCATGCCAATCATGGTTGGGAACAATTAACCGACGCGATTATTCAAAAGTTAAATGAACGCGAAGAGCCAATCGTCTTCCTTTTATGGGGGCGTAATGCCAAAAATAAAATGGCACTTATCACCAATCCGGCACATCTTATTCTATCATGTGCACATCCTAGCCCATTCAGTGCGGATTACGGTTTCTTTGGCTGTCGGCATTTCTCCAAAACCAATGACTTTCTAAAACAGCATGGACAAACACCTATTGATTGGCAGATTGAATAAGAAATATCTTGCACTTTTTGTATCAATTCGCTTATAAAACAAATAAAAATAAATGGTAATGCATGAATTTCACATCCCTTTCTTGACACGAAAAACAAGCATGCTAAAATTAATTCGTATGAAGAGAAAGGAAATTGGTTTATGTTAAAAGAAGTTGCTATAAAGTATTATCGCATGGGATATAACTGTGCAGAAAGTATCATTCGTGCGGGAAATGAGGTCTATGATCTGGGGCTACATGACAAGGACATGAATATGACCGCCGCTTTTGGGGGAGGTTTTCAAATTGGGGATGTCTGCGGTGCCCTCAGCGGTGCAGCTTGTGTCATCAGCTCTCGCTATGTAGAAACCAAAGCACATGATTATGCAGATATGCGCCCATTGACGCAAAAGCTGGTCATCGCTTTTCAGAAACGCATGGGTTCTCGCCTATGTGCGCAAATCAAACCGGTATTTCATAATAAAGAAATAAAATGTGAGAATACAGTTGCTACTGCTGCTGAAGTATTAGAACATGTTATCATGGAATGGGATGCAGAACACAACACTGTAGAGCAATAACATAAAGCTGCCCTATGACAAGAGCAATCTTCACTCTTGTCATGAGCAGCTTTTTCTATTCTATTTCATCCACGTTTCCCCGTTAAAATAAATTGTATCAATTCTTCAACATCATCAAACACATCATAATCACCAAAAATACCTTCTCTATGATAAACAATCCCATTCTTTTCATTCGCTGCCAGACAATCTAAAAGTTTTTCCTCGCCATATCGCTTTGCAAATAGAGTAAAGCCATAAGGTTTGCTCTTACTCAACATACCCTTGCGACATTCCTTGTCACATTCATAACAATGTCCGTATTGTTTTTCTTTTGAGCAATTGCGATTTTCACAAGCATCCATAAAAGCACAATTGTCACCTAAACACCCCTGACAAGTCGTATTTTCACTACATAAACAACAGGCAAGTCCACAGCGCGCAATACCATATTCTCTTTTCATCTTGCATCCTCCTATGTACAGCTATATCATAACAAAAAAACTACGACAACAGTATGTCATAGTTCTTGATAAAGTTGTATCCATCGTTTACTGTCTTCATAGATACGTTTTCTTAACGTTATTGGCTGTAACACTTCAATCCTATCGCCAAAGGCTAACAGATTCGCATACCAGAAATGCTCATCTTTAGGCACATACAAACGATATAAGAAAGTTTTTTTATCTTCCTGCAAAATCTCACCCGGCAGATATTCCAAAATTGATAGTTTCTTTGCTTTATCACAACGCAAACGAATTTCTATCATCGGCTGTTGATGTTTCTCATCATGCATAGATGCGATAATTTCACGTAATGCAGGATGCGGCTGCGCTTGCATATCCTTAACGAGTTCAATATCTTCCATACGCACTAACTTATACATACGATAGCCTTTTTCCATTTTGGCAATCATATACCAAGCATACCATTTATACATACATCCGGCAGCATCTGCCACTATCTTCTTTCGTTCATTACGCGCATTTGTATACATAAAGCGTAAGCAACAATGCTTCAGCATGGCTGTTTTAATGATTTGCAAATGTTGATAGATGAGCGGATGTTCCTGTAATACACTAAAATCTAACAGGATATGGGAATCATCTTTAGAGAGCTGTTCTATCTTTTCACATAAATCAACTACCTGATTTTCTCCCATTGCGCTGGAATAACCTTGCAATGCAGTAGCCATCATAGAAAACTCTTCCTCATTCACCCATTGTTCATCCAAGCGATAACCTTCTTGTATTTCATAACCGCCATCACTACCGGGATAAGCAATAATAGGAATTTTCGCCATGCTTAAGGCATCCATATCCCGCTGAATCGTGCGCACTGAAACCTCAAAATATTCTGCTAATGTTTTGGCGCTGGTACGCCCATGATTCAACAAATATATCGTGATTCCATATAA
Organism: Longicatena sp. 210702-DFI.1.196; assembly: GCF_020563125.1. Lineage (NCBI taxonomy): Bacteria > Bacillati > Bacillota > Erysipelotrichia > Erysipelotrichales > Erysipelotrichaceae > Longicatena > Longicatena sp. 210702-DFI.1.196. Next base: position 19,810 of record NZ_JAJCPX010000011.1, read on the forward strand.
ACGTTCACGCTTCATCTGCTTTTTCCTTTTTTTAAATCTTCGATGGCCTGCTGTTTTTCACTAAGATACTCCCAGCGTTCCATTAATTCTTCAATCTTGGTTTCCAAGGCTTCCCGCTGTTCACTTAAAGATTGCAATTTCACAAAATCTTGTGTATCCATCTCCATTTGCTCATCAATCGCTTCAATTTGTTTTTGCAGCTTTTCCATATGTTCATCCATCATTTCCAGTTCCTGTTTCTCTTTACTGGATAAACGCGGACTTACCTTTGGTTTCACTGCTTTTTCATTCTTATCTACTGCTGTGTTCTTTTCCCCTAGTTCCATCAAGGCACTATAGCCTCCCAAAAACTGCTGTATCGTTTTATCCGAATTAAATACAAACAGCTTATCACAAATACGATCAAGGAAATAACGGTCATGTGACACCGTAATAAGCGCCCCATTAAATGTATCCAGATAATCTTCCAGAATCTGTAAGGTCTGAATATCTAAATCATTGGTTGGTTCATCCAAAAACAAGATATTTGGTGCCTGCATCAATACCTTTAATAAATATAACCGTCTGCGTTCACCACCGGATAAACGCCCAATTGGCATATATTGCGCTTTGGCATCAAACAAGAATCGTTCCAGCATTTGCGAAGCTGTATATGTTCCCTCCATGGTCGTAATGGCATTCGAGCTTTCCTGAATATAATCCAATACGCGCATAGACATGTCCATTTCTTCATGTCCTTGCTTAAAGAAGCCTATTCTAACCGTATCTCCATGTACCACCTCACCGCTATCTGGAGCCAATTCTTTTGCCAATATTCTCAATAAGGTTGTCTTTCCACACCCATTCGCACCCAAAATACCAATGCGGTCATTTCTTTGAAGATGATAAGAAAAATCATGAAACAAGAGGTGTTCCCCATACGCCTTAGATAAATTTTCACATTCGATAATTTTCTTACCTAAGCGAGAACTTATAGCATCCAATTTTATATTCTCTTGTTCATTCGGTTTCTCTATTGCATTAAGTTTATGAAACCGCTCGATTCGTTCCTTGCTTTTTGTTCCTCTGGCTTGTACACCGGCACGCATCCAGGCAAGTTCCGTACGCAAAATATTTTGCCGTTTGCGCTCATTCGCCTGCGCTATTTCTTCGCGTTGTGCTTTTAATTCCAAATATTGTGAATAATTAGCCTCATAGGTATATATGTTTGCCTGATTGATTTCCATCATCTTATCACAGATACGTTCTAAAAAATAACGATCATGTGTTACCATAAAGATCGCATGAGAATAACGCAATAAATACTTCTCTAGCCATTCGATCATATCATTATCCAAATGGTTAGTCGGCTCATCCAATAGTAAAAGATCACAAGGCTGTAACAAGGCTCTTGCTAAAGCAACACGTTTGCGCTGTCCACCACTAAGATGCTTCACAATGCGCGCAGTATCATAAATACCAAGTTTCCCTAATATTGCCTTTGCCTCAAATTCCTTAATATCTTTATCCATACATAAAATTTGATGCAAGATCGTATCCTCTTCATCAAACACAGGGTCTTGGGGAAGATAAGAGATTCGTAAATTATTTTTACGTATCATATTACCCTCTTCATACGTTTCAAGACCTGCTATGATACGTAACAAGGTCGTTTTACCAGTACCATTGACACCAATCAAGGCAATTTTATCATGATCTTCAATCGCAAAACTGACATCTTTTACAATTGGTTTTATATTCTGATGCTTTGTTAAATGTTCCACTGACAATAACATATATATCATCCTCTTTCGTTACCTGCTTATTTTACCATACGCAGATGAAAAAGGAAATCATCTCACAAGATGACTTCCCTTACCTATTCATTTATCTTAATAATCGTCATTGTAATATACGATACCTTTATGTTCATCATAAGCCTTTTGGAAAGATACTAAGAGCACTTTCTTTAGATTTTCCAGACATTTTAAATAATTACCACGATATTGCTGGTGTGTTTCACTAAGTAATGCTTGATACACCTGTGACATAGACAATTCTTTTAAATTTGTAATTAATTTTTGTATTTTTGCATTATCATCAATACACATCAGAAAGTAGTTTTCTTGTATATCATGAATCCGTCTGTGACAATAACTTCGAGGATGATAGTTTGTGATCATATTCCAAATATAGAAAAAATCACAACTGCGTACAGGTATGGAATAACTGGCATCAGAGAATAATTGTAAACATAAATTTTTCTCATCAAAGCCTCTGTTATCTTCACATATCACATCTATTTTCTGTATTTCAAGAACGTGTATCGTCTGCATAATTTACTGTTCCTTTCTTATGAATGAAACATATAAAGAAATAATATAAATATACAAAAATTTATATCATTTCTAAATAATTTTAACAATTAAGAATTCAAATATCCTAACATAGCCGCATTCAACAAAGAATTGCTACCATCAAAAATCCATTTTTTATTCTCTTTGCGATAGTTAACTAAAACAGTTTCTTCTTTTTGTTTTGCTTTTTTCATTTTCTTTGTAAACTCACTTTTCGTGAATTCATCATCTTTTTTTTGTTTCATAGTTTCATAGATAGCATCGTTCATTGTATCTATATAATTAAAGTTTTTTACTTTAACACTGACTGTTGCTTTATCATCTTTGATTTTTTCTTCATTAACCTCATAGGTCATATTTGCATAAGTTAACTTCATAAGTTCTTTTTGCAAACTAGCACTCTTATCATAGCTTTTTTGATCAAATTCAGCACCGACGGTATCACATGCTTCTTTATACTTTCCTTCTTTCATCTTCTCCAAATAAACTTCTGTTAAACCTTTTGGTGAAGACTTATCCGTACGCTGGCATCCGGCAATTGCCATTGCCATCACCATACAGCAGAATACTGCCATTATCTTTTTTATTCTAGCTGATTTTTGTTTCATTTTTTCGACTCCTTACTTTTTTAACTATTTTATAACCTATCATCAATACTAAAGCTCCAGTTAGCACTAACAGTATAATTATTTCCTTTGGCCACGTTTTCTTTGTTATCATTGCTTTATGCTTTGGTATGTACTTTGTTCGTATTCCTCTTACCAATAAGCGATGTGAATTGATTCCATATGGTGTACAGGTCAATAAAGTCACATGATCTTCATCGGCAATTGGTTTTAAATATTCTGTTTTATTAGGTTTCACTACGATGATCTTATCTACTTTATAAGCAAGAACTTGATTATAAATATGAATGTAAAATTCATCACCAATTTCCATTTTATCCAAATCTGTAAATAATTTTGCCTCAGGCAAGCCGCGGTGAGTACTTAAAACCGTGTGATTTCCTTTCCCTCCAATAGGAAATGGCGTCTCACGTAAATGACCAACACCTTTGCGGATAACTTTTTCTGCCACACCATGATAAATAGGCAAGTTTAAATCAATACAAGGAATCTCCAATGTGCCCATAATACCGGAGGCAACATTCATGATGTCATTATAGTTATCAGGAATAACCACACCACTTCCAGGTACAAAAGGGTCATGTACCTCAGTACCTAAGATGCTTTTGTTATATACCTTTGCCTTATCAATTTCCTTTTTTACCATTGCTTTATCATAATGCAATGCCTTATCATTGTATTTCTTTACAGCTATGGTTTGATCATGATTAGACAATAAAACATTTACGTTTGGATAGGCCAGTAAAATAACACCACCTAGAAACAGCAAGGTTGTTATTAGCTTTCGTATTTTCATCTTAGTCGTATAAAGCAGAAAAGAGGGGAACTGAATCCCCTGATTTTCTACTTAACAGCTTTACGGCTGCCTTTTCTATTTAATACAACTGCTGCACCAATTAAAGCAATACCACCGATAACAAAGATAATTGTACCAATACCACCGGTGAATGGAAGATCAGTATTTGTCAGTGCATTGTATACAGTTATTGTTTGATTATCTAAATGACTTGTAGCATTAACTGTTACTTTTAAAGGCTCACTCAATAAGCTATATGGTTCACCTTTCTCATTAATAGGAGCTTTTGTCTCTACGATCCAATAATCCGTTGAACGATTATTGTTTTCTTCATATGACTCACCCAAAGTACCGTAAGCTAAACCAAAGATTTCTACGATACCTTGTTCATTTGATACAAAAGTATTCTTACCATTAATGCTGATTGGATTCTTTTTAGCTTTTGCATCCGCTTCAGATGCAAAAACCTGGAATTCTGCACCCTTCAATACTTTTGCAGAATTTTCCTTATCAACCTTTATCATTTTAATACCGCCAGTATGTACTTCTGGTGTATCGCTATCTTTCTCATAATCTTGACCACTGAAGTTTGTAAAAGATAAATGAGCAGTATTATCAATTTCATCGCCTAAAATTGCTGAATCATTTATTTTTGTATAGAACTTCGTAACCAATTTTCCATTTCTTGCAACACTACAGATCTTTCTAATACCATCATTAGTTAATGTGATTTTCAATTCGCGTGTTGATTCATCATATTGTGTATAATAATCAGCATCGCGCGTTAAGTAATCATGTGAATTTCCATAAGAGTCTCGCATTTCGATTGAAATCTTCTCTTCATTAACAAAATCTAAGCGTGAATCAATTACATCTGTAATAATATATTTGTTATAAATTTCTTCATCATCTTTTAATGGAACCGTTGTAGTAATAATCCAAGGAAAAACATCACCAATATTTTCACCTGCATGATTATTTCCCTCATTGACAACATCTTTATCGATATCTGGACCACCTTGATGAATTAAATTCTTAGGATATACATGAATATCATATAACCATTTTGGAGCATTTGTATCTGTTTTGTTTTCAGGATTATATGTTGGTACATATATAATCGCTGGTGCCATTTTTTTGCTAACTTGCGCATGATCTTCTTCTTGTAATAAATAAGCACCTAATGGCAAATTATCAAATTTATACTCACCATTATCATCTGTTGTACCTTCTTTAGTTCCATCAGTACCAAACGTCTTATCTCTATGGTTATTGAATAAATCAGTAGCCTCTTTAGGATCTAGTTTTACACTTCCATCATCGACAAGTTTTGTTAATTTGAATGTAATACCAGGGAATGGCTTATAATCTTTGATAAGTGGATTGTCTTTTTCTAATAATTGTCCAGTACCTTTATTATTCAATCCCTCAACTAATTTATTGTAGTCATCCTCTTCTTCTACTTTTAACTTGTGAATCGTGATACTACCCGTCTCAGGCTCAGCTGCCTTTACATTTGCGCCAACACATAATGTCATTAGCATTCCTATGCTCAATAACATAGCTGTGATTTTTTTCAATTTGTTTTTCATTTCTTTTACCTTTCCTTTCTGTTACATTTATATAAATTTATCAAGAAAAACTTTAATGGTTATGATCCATAACATTCCTCCTTTTTACGTTTTCTTAATAACCATGCTAGAATCAGCATTATACTTCCATATCGCAGATAGTTAGAATTTCCAGTGCTACCCATAATAGGCAAATCTTGTTTCTTTCTGTTAATTACCTGATATTCATAACTTCCATCACTCGTTTCCACTTTCTTAAATGCTGGAGGTAACGAATTTCCTTTTGCAGTAATCTTAATAGGATTTTCTTTATCAGTGTAATTAACTTGTATTGCCCATTGACCTTTTGGAAGTTCATAACCTTCTGGAGCTGCTACTTCAGCTAAACGATATTCGCCTTCTTCAATATCTGTGAATTCCACAAATCCATTTTCACCACTAACGACCGGTGTTTCTGATATAGGTTTCCAACAACTGCTGCCATTTCCTTCAATATCTGCCAGATCGTCGTGTGTATGTCCTGAACTAGTATCGTCACATCTATAGAGTTGGAAACTTGCTCCTGCTAATGCAAGACCATCTGGATCCACTTTACGGAATTTAAAGTTATGAGATAACTCATTTTCTATTTGATATTCGAAAGAAGTACCAATAGTTACCGTTTTCACATCAGGTGCACCATCAATTGATTTAAACACGATTGGTGTTGGTGATGAGTTCTTAATCGTTACTGACCATTGACCTGTAGGTAATATATAACCTGATGGTGCTTTGGTCTCAACCAAACGATATTCTCCATCATTTAAGCTTTTAAATTCAACAAATCCATCAGAGTCACTTATCTGTGGTGTATTGCTTATAGGTGTCCAACAGTTAAGATTAGTACCATCGATATTCGCAGTTTCATCATGAATATGTGATGATGCTGTATTATTACAACTATATAGTTGGAAATTAGCACCTGCCAACGCACTTCCATCTGTATCTACTTTGCGGAATTTCAAATTATGTGCTAGCACATTTTTAATCTGATATTCATAAGTGCCATTCGCTGAAACATATGTTGCATCAGGAGCACCTTCTAATGAGTTAATAACTACTGGTTTCGTTGCTTCATTATTTATGGTAACTTTCCATTGTCCATCAGGTAGTCCATAACCATCAGGAGCCGCCGTTTCAACTAAGCGATACTCACCATTAGCTAGTTTCTTGAATTCTACAATACCGTCTTCTCCACTTGTTACCGCAGGATTAGTGTCCATTGGTTTCCAACAACTGCCAGATTCATCAGGGTTTGCTAATAAATCGTGTGTATGGTGTTCTGTACAAGAGAATAATTGGAATGTTGCGTTCGCTAATGGATTGCCACTCTCATCCACCTTACGGAACTTAAATGGTGTAAATCCTGTATCTGGATAGTTAATAATTGGCTTATCCTCAGAAATTCCATCAATTACAATAGCACCTGAACTATTGTTTTCTATGGTAAACGGATATTTCGCTGTCTCAACAGCGAAGTTATCTGCTGTATCGAGTTCCTTCACATAGTATTTACCAACTGGTAATAATGTGTTATTAGTTGCTTTACCATCACTGTCTACATGCATTAACTGAACTAGTGTATCTTTCTTGATTAATGCTCCATCATTAGCACCTTTTATTTCTTCAGCAGAGAAGATACCAAATATAACCTTAGGATAAAGTGCCGTTGCATCCGCTACCCCATAGAATTCTTTATAAACCGTTAACGAAACTTTATTTCTATGGTTTTCAATTGTTGTAGTTTCAAGCGTTGGTTTAAAGTTTACTATATCTTGGTCTAATATAACCTCATGCTCACTTGTATCAACTATGAAACCATCTGGTGCTTCTTTTTCGGCAACTACATAGGTTCCATAAGGTAATTTTCTACTAATATCCTTTGTACCGCTCTTTAGCGTATCGACGACAGCACCAACTGGATAATATGTTCCATCGATTGTAACAGCAACCTTTGTACGTATTTCTACCACCGCACCACTCAAACTATCCATTGTGAATACCGGTTTTGTAACGATATGCCCATTTTCTTCAACTGTTTCAATTGCAGTGAAGGTCTCGCCGACTTTTTGTAATTTGATTTGTCCATAACCGGCATAATTGATAATCGGATCGTCATCATTCCTTATTTGTAATTCCACATTTTTATTATCATAATTTATAATAAATGGAATAGTTGTTGTATTTAAAACATAGCCTGGTGCAGTAGCCGTTTCTCTTACATAATATCTTCCTTCTGGTAATTTAATACCAGACATCGTACTCTTGCCATTTGAATCAATGCCAAACATTGCAACCATAGAATTCGCAGGTATCACATTCTGATTACCATTGTTATCAATGTATTCAATCGCATATTGTGTGAAGACACCAAATTTTACATATTTAAATAATTCAGGATTGTTCATACCGTCAAATTGTTTTGTTAATTTGGCCGTAAACGTAGCATGCGTATCATCCATATCGATAAACGCTTCTGCATTTTCTGTTGTATCAGATGATGTCAACTTAATTTGATGGAACTCTGTATCAAGCAAATAATCTGATGGTGCTGACAATTCTTTATACATGTAAGTTCCAAGAGGCAAATCAATACTTGTTTCACCACTCTTTAATTCAAGTATTAAATCATCTTTTTCATACTTCTTACCATCTAAATACAATGTTTCAGTAGCATAAATACCAATGGTAACATCTTCCAAATTCTTAGTTTCCCAATTCAGATGCAATAAACCACTTATCGTTTGATCGGCCACATAGCCAGTAAGAACTTCCCCTGTTTTACTAAATGTGATTTTACCTTTTTCAAGTTCGTTCGTTAAAGGAATTAAGAAACTATCGCTCTTATCTTCAACCGTAAAGTAAGTTGGCGTAGGATCTAGGCGATATCCTTCCGGTGCTCTGGTTTCAACGATTTTATATTCACCCGGTGTATAATTATTTAATAGAATCTCACCATTATCATTTGTAATTCTCACATCACTAAATGTAGGGTCATTAACAGATGTTATCTTAAATTCTGCACCTGGTAATCGTTTTTCTGGATTATCCTTGTCATACTTGAGAAGTTTGATAACACCTTCTTTAGAGGTATGATTTTCCAATTTAACTTCAACAATTGGCGCATCTTTATCGCCTATTAATCGGTGATATGAAGTCGTATCAATCTCACAGTTTGGTGGTGCAATAGTTTCACGTATTGTATACCATCCATATGGCAGATCCTTACTGATTCCGATTCCATTTGCTTTAGTTGTTATTTTGTCAACCACTTCATTCGTCGCATCACTTGTTATTTCAAAAGTGGCATCTGCTAAGGTATTGCCGTACTCGTCTACCTTTATAACTTTTAATTTGCCTGTGTATACATCATTCGTAAATTCATAAACGTATGGCTCATCAACTTTAGAACCATCAATCGTAACAGTACCGATATTTTCGTTTAAAATACTTCCATCCGGTGCTTTGGTTTCTACTATCGAATATGTTCCTTTAGATAATGTTTTACTTGTAGCCTTACCTTCTTTATTGGTTACCAAGGTATCAACAACAGCATTTTTGCTATCACGAATTTCGAAAGTAGCCTTCTCTAAATTACCAATGACTTTATTGCCATCAGGGCCTTTTAAAGATTTTTGAACTTCAATTTGTCCACTGATAGGATAATTCACAATGTGATTCTCATAATGATAATAAATCTTACCATTTTTTTCCGTAGCTGTTGAATCAGAGTATAGGTTAATTAATATTGGATTGATTGGCAAATATCCCTCCGGAGCTTGCTCTTCTTTTATGACATAGAAACCAATATCTAAATCTTTAATTAATGCGTGTTGGTTTTCATCAAGCTCAATATCCATAATTTTAACATCTTCTGTGACATCGCCAAACTCTTCATCTTGATACCAGGAACTGCCTGCCTTATAAAGTACGAATTTTGCTCCAGGTAATGGTTTACCGGCTTCATCGGTTTTCCATAATTCAATTTCACCTTTTGACGGCTGATTCTCGAAATAAAAGGTATAATCATGCTTATCTGGCGTAATATCAATGATTTTAATTTCATCTGATTTATCATAGCCGTAGCTAGCAGGATTTTCTTCCGTTACATAATATCTGCCAGGAGCTAACTGGTCGCTTCGATAAGATGCAATTCCTTTACCGTCATAGCCCGTTTCAAAAGTAGCTATTTTTTCATCATCATCAGTTTGCACCTGTCCATCTTCTCCAGCCCAATGCAGTGCAAACGTTACTCCCTCTAATGGCAAGCCGAATTCATTTATTTTATGAATGGTAATACTATCATGATAAGTATTCTCAAACGTATAATCAAATGAAGGATTTTCTGCACTTGGCGTAAACCTTTCAACTCTGTCGGATAATTCATAATTCAACGGAGCTTTATACTCAATCAATACATAGCTCTCATTAAATTTAAGTTGATCATAGGATGCTTTTCCTTCTTCATCTGTCGTTAAATAAATCTCTGCTTCCGTAACAGAAATATCAGCATTAGGATCTTTTTCAAGAATCTTCAAATCTTCTAAATATTGATTATAGCTTTCTTCTGTAAATATAGCAAAGACAGCATCTTTAAGTTTCTTTTTGGAATCCTTTGCATCAACCTTTAAAATATCTACTTTTCCTTTTTTAGGAACATCATTTGTTTCAACTTGAATTAAAACATCATCATATTTGGTTTCCTCATCTTCATTTTGCTTCACTTCTGCGACAAGAACAGCATCGTTTATTTCATAATCTTTAGGTGCTTCAATTTCTTTTACATAATATGTTCCTAAATCTAGAATTTTTGATTTCACTGGAACATGCGTAATCAGCGTGTTATTAATTTCAATATTTGGATCAGATTCCTCTGCTACTGAACCATCGCTGGCATATTCTTCAGGATTTTCATTTGGATCCATTATTTCAATTTCATCAGGTAAGGTAACCATATCATAGCCTTCCATATAGGAACTTTCTACAACTTCATACTTACCTTCTTCATTTAATATAGCTTCTTTGAAAATTCCATAAGTCGCTCCAGGTACACCAATTCCTGTTTCTTCAGCATCTACTTTGACTAACTCAATTGCTCCTTTGATAGGTTCGTTTTCAATTGTATATTCATATACTTGTCCATCTTTACTGGCGATTGCAAATGCCTCATAGAAATCTTTATTCAATTTATATCCATCAGGTACATCTGTTTCTTTTACATAGTAATTACCATATGGTATTTTATCAAGTGATGCTATTCCGTATTTATCTGTCTTCAATACTGCATATGCATTATCATCAGCATCATAAACAGTAAATTCAACACCTTCTACAGGCTCTTTCGTCTCAGAATCTTTTTTATTTAGTTTAAGACTACCAGTTATAGCATCATTTACAATGGTTTTTGTTATGACCTCTGGACTATTTTCATTAACAGTAAAGTATAAATCATTATTTTCTGATAATTTATAACCATTTGGAACACTAATTTCTACGATTTCATATTTTCCAACACCTAATAAAGTAGATGTAGCTTTACCATTGCTGTCAGTAATCAAACGTTCGATAAATTCAACACGATTACCATAATCATCTAAAGAATAAATATCAAATGTCGCACTTTCCAATGGTTTATGCTCATCAGAACTATCTACCTTAAGAATTTCCAAACTTGCCCTAATTTTAGCATTATCATAGATAAGCAATAATGAGTCTTCATCAGAATCAGCATTCAAATTTATAGTTTGTACTGGATTTTCAGCAAGCTTATAGCCTTTTGGTGCTTTTGTTTCTGTTACTCTATACTCACCAAACACTAATTCATCTGTAGTAAAGGTACCATTTTGGTCTGTCATATAGGTTTTATCATATTGAACATTAATTCCTACTACCTTAAATTCTGCACCTTGCAGTCCCTCAGCAGTATCCTTATCACGTTTTAACACACTGAATTTTCCTGTGGTCGGTTTTTTAACATCTGTGAATACAAATGGCAATGCATTTGTTTTTCCTGAATCTTTATTTACCTCCACCGTCTTAATTTCAGTCGATAAGTAATAACCTTTAGGGGCACCTGTTTCTCTTACATAATACGTTCCATAAAGTAAATTGCTAAATTCTGCAATTCCGCTATCTCCTGTTTTGATAGATTTAAGCTCTCCGCTTAATGCTTTTGCATCTTCATAGCTTTTATAGATTGCGAATGTAGCATTTGCTAAGACTTTTGATTGATCCTCAGCATCTACTTTTTTCACTTTGAATGAACCGGTTAAAGGCTTGTTTTCAACAGAAATCGTCTTATGTTTAACAGTTGGGGATATTGTAAAGTCATACACATCTGAAACTAGTTCATAACCTTCTGGAGCCTTTATTTCTTTCATTGTGTAAGATCCAGTGCTAAGGTTTTTACTCATTGCCTTTCCTTCGATATTTGTCGTTATCGTATCAACTACCTTACCGCTGCTATCATAAATTTCAAATACTGCGCCCGCTAAATATTTTTTAGTTCCTGTTGTTTCATCATACTTTACAACTTCAACATTTCCTGACATTTCATCATTAGAAATTGTCAGTGGTTCAGCTTCAAACTCAATGATATCTGCTTGTACCTTTTGATTAATAACAATGTTATGAGGCGTAGTATCTAATACATAACCATCTGGTGCTTTTGTTTCAATTACTACATAAGATATTGCAGCAGCTGGGATAGAAGCTGTATACGTACCTGGTGTAGTTGTTTCCGTTACATCTGCAATTTTCGTAGTCAGATCTTCTTTATTGAAGATAGCGAATTCAGCTCCCGATAAAGGTTTACCACCGTTGCTGTCAACTTTATAAATCGTGACCTTAACAGGCAAGCGATCGTCACTTACTATTACTTCTGTCGCTGCTGGCTTTTCATTAGTTACTGTTATCTCAAAACAGTCTTTAATAAGTTCATACCCTTTTGGAGGTACTAATTCATAAATATCATAAGTTCCAGCACTTGATAACATTCCAGTATAAACACCGTTTGCATTTGTTTTAAATTTTAAGAGCGGTTGGGCAGGATTCGTTGTGTTATATGGTGAATCACCATGCTTAAATAAACCAAATTCTGCATCTGCTAAGCGATCACCGCTTGCGGCATCCTGCTTAATTAATTTAAAACTAAATTCTGCTTTTTTATTTACGACTTTCACTTCTTTTTCATCACTATTTATGACAACGTTAGTAATTGCCCCAGAAACAGTTATATAACCCGGTGGAGTATTGATTTCTTTTACATAATATTCACCATAAGGCAAGCTTTCAACAATCGCTATACCGTCCGCACCAGTAATTAAATTATCTCCGATCTTTTCGTCTGTATCTTTACGGCGCAATTCAAACTCTGCATTAGCAAGCGGACTTCCATCTTCTGTACTCTTTTGAATAATAAGTTTTCCAGAACTTAGTTTATTTTCAACATCTAGTTTTACTGCCTTCCCATGCTCACTAACGTTAACAGACTGTAATTCATAAGATATATCGTGATCCTTCGGAGCTGTTGTTTCTTTCAGAACATATTCACCATATGCTAGATTCTTTACTACTTCAATCCCACTATCTGGAATTGTGATTGTTTCTATAAGTTTATAAGCTGGGTTATCTTTATTAACACTGTCATACTTTTCTCTTTCTGTTCCAGATGTCGGCATTTTTCCCTTATATAACTCAAATACAGCACCACTAAGTTTTTCTTTCGTGCTTTCATCTAGTTTTGTAATCTCCAACTCACCTACAATAGGGTTATTTTTAATAGTAACAGACTTATTATAAGCAGTAATTGGATTACCTGTAGCAGTAAAGTCCTTCAGTGTATAGTAATATACAGTAGAATCTAACTGGTAACCCTCAGGCGCTTTTGTTTCACGTAAGGTATATCCATCATCATATGGCAAATTAATTTTATCACCAGAAGATGTACCACTTGTTGTTACCACAATAGCTTTCCCATGTAAAGGTTTGATTTCAAATACAGCTCCAGCTAATGGTTTTCCACTATTATCTTGTTTCTTAAGAATTAAGCTGATTGGTATACTATTATTTTTAAGAGTTATTGAAGCAGCAAAACGATTTTGTGAATCAAATTTTAAATCACTCATATTTTCGTTTTTAGATAGCACTTCTAGATATTTATTAGTATTTGATGTGCCTAAATACGTAGGATGGAATTTAAAAGTAGCTGCAACACCGTTTAGTACAAGTAAACCATCATCTGTTTCTTTTTCAGTCAAACTAAATGTCCAATCACTCATTGATAGGTCAGCCATTTCACTTAAAACTGGTGTAATATCAAGAACACCATTTACTGTTTTAAGTTCTTTACTAATTGATTGACTTCCACTTGTACCATTTAAATTTAAAGTTGCGTTAGCTAACGAACCATTTTCATCTGTTTTATTTAATACAAATTCGTATTGTCGAATATTATTTATATCCAACTCCAATAAATACTTCGTTGCGACTAAGTCAGACGGGCTTTCTTTTATTTGTTGGAAATCACTAATTACATAATCTTGCTTAAACGCATCTCCAGCTATGTATCCAGGAGGAAACTTGGTTTCTTCTATATGAACTGATTCTGTATGCGGAATGGTAATTATATCTTTTTCCACATCACCTGTTGTTACTAATTTGTAAACTTCATTTTCTTTCGTTGTAATTGTGAATTCAGCATCTTTTAAAGGCTTATTAGTAGCTTTATCTACTTTTTTTATTTGTATATTTAAAGGTGCATATTCATTTTTAAAATCAATTACATACTTATAGATAGTAGAAGACTCATCACCTTCTGTAGTTAATTTAATAAGTTCACTTAATGATTTTATCTTGTTAGGATTAGATTCGTTTGGGCAATAAGTAAAAGCTTTAAATTTAGGTTGTTTAGAATATATTTTACCATCTATCGAACTACTAAATATTACTGCAGTTTCAGTGATATAAACATCATAATCATTTTCACTTGGAAGAGAAGTTAAAATATCGGTTATTTTTGTCAGTGTATTTGAATTATAATTATCAATATTTACTCCCTTTTCTGTCTTAATAGGCACTCCAGTTTGTCCTTTTTTATATATATCTATATCTATAATCGCACTAATTACACCATTATCTTCTGACTGCATAGATTTTTTCATATAGAATTCTGTTGTCGGTTTTTTGTTTACAACCTGAATCACAATTTGTTTTGATGAATTTTCAATAAATGATACTCCATCTGGTAGTGTTGAACTTATTAAATTAAATTGGTTATTAGAATCCATTCTAAAATTCAAAGTTATTGGAGTATTTAATATGGCAAAATCCCCTTCTACTTTAGTTTCCTCGATTTTTAATACATTAGTTGAACTTGATGCAGTACCATCATAGAACTCATTTAATTTAATTTCAGCTAATCCATCATCAACATTTGTAGTAATTGTTTCACTATAACTACCAGTTCTACTACTTGTAATCTTAAATGTTGCTTTTAATGGGTTGCCATTCTCATCAACTTTTTTAATATAAATTTTAGGAGCTTTTAAGCTGTTCTTTACTTTGATAATCCCTGTGTAACCATCGAAAGATAACGCATCACGCATAGCTTCACTTTCATCTAGTGAGCTAGTAAGAATTTTATCCTGATCTAATTGCGGAGTTCCACCAGGAACATATTTTATCAAAAAAGAACCATTTAACTTTTTTTGTGTAATATAGGCTTTAGTTTCGCTAAATTCAATATGATATCCACCATTAGTACTAGTCGTTTCTAAACATTTATCTAGAAGATAATTTAAATCTTTTGGATTATCTATTGTATTAATTTCTATATCCTCTTCATAAAATGGAGTCCCCGTTCTAGAATCTGCTTGTGAATTATTGAATAACTTTACATGGAAAGTTGCACTTATCGGTTCATTATTATCATCAACTTTTGATAATCTTAAGTTAACAGGCTTAGGTTCATTTGTTAATTTTAAACTTACTAATTCTATTTTGTGCGTAGGGTTATCAGGTAAATCAATAAAGTGTTTCTGTGTATCTAATATATATCCATGAAGCTCTTTTGTTTCAATTATGTATGCATCATTCAACTCATCTACTGTATAAGCCATACTTTTTACATAACCTTTATTATTTGTAATTAATGTCTCTAGAACTTCATCTTTACTATTTCTTAATTCAAACTCAACATTTTCTAAAGGTCGCCCACCTGCACCCTTTTTATTAACTTCAATTTGAATATAAGATTTTGGATTAGTTACATTTAGTTCTATCTTCTGCTTATCTTTGTTAATATTAATCACATATCCTTGCAATTCAGCATTCCAATAATCATCATTACCACCATTAACAAGATCATTATAATGTCCTTTAGAAGATTTTGTTTCTTTAACAACATATTCACCATATCTATACTTTTCAAATTTTACAATACCCTCTTCATTCGTTGATTTTGTTTCTAACGCCTTGGTTAGATCATTCTTACTATAGATTGCAAATTCTGCATCTTTAAGTTTTTGAGTAGGATCTTCCTCATCAACTTTCATAATTTCTATACTACCTTTTACAGGTGGATTAGCAAATGATTCTTCGAAATTTGCTTGTTCTTTCGTTAACTGGAAGTATTTACGCGTATTTTCAGGCAATATATGATTATCTCCTGGGGTGGTTTCTTCAAGATAATAATAGCCTTGTAAAGGATTTGCGTCATTTACTAATGGTACATCAACAAATTTTGCGATACCCTGATCGTTTGTTACCTGTGTACCTAACAATTGCCCTGTAAGACTATTATAAAGCTTGAAAGTTGCATTTTTTACTACTACATTATTTTTTTCAGAATCAATTTTATGAATAGTTACAAGACCTGTTGTTTCCTCATTGGTAATATTATAAGTCATCGTAAGCGTGTTAGGATTAAATGTTCCTGTCCATTTATTTCCACTGCTTGATTTTGCATTATTAAAATCTATTGTTTGATCATCAAAATCTACCAAAATATTTGCAGGTGCCCAAGTTTCTTTAAGTGTGTAAACACTACTAACTATTAATGGTTTAGATTTAGCATAACCATTTTCATCTGTTTTTAATGTCTGAATCATTTTATCGCCATCATAAACGGTAAATTCAATACCAGCTAAAGCTTTACCATCTTGATTTTTCTTATAAATTTCTATATATCCATAAATAGGCTCATTAGGTACATCTTTCTTATAGTAATATGGATGATTTCCAGTATCTGTTATTTTAAAAGCCTCTTTTTCACCATTAATAATTTTATAGCCTTTTGGAGCCTTTGTTTCCTTGATATAGTATGTAGTGTTAGCTAACAACTCAGTTGTTTTTGCCTTACCTTCATTGTTTGTAACAAGGGTACATACAACATTGCCTTTGGTGTCTGTTATTTCAAACTCTGCACCAGATAATGGTTTGTTTTTATCATCTTTATCATATTTATACACTTCAAAAATGGTAGGGATTGCTTTATTTTCAACCTTTACCTCTAAGACATTTTTCTCAATTGTGTTATCCAGAGAAAGCATAATCGGATCTTTTAATTTATCATATCCTGGTATAGTTTCTCTTTCAACTAAACGGATAAAGCCAGCATCTATATCACCCCTTGTAAACTTATTAGTAGTAACTGCTTTACCACTCTTGTCAGTTTTTATAGTTTCTACATCGACCCATGAAGCGCCTACAACCTTCTGAACTACAAAAACAACATTTTCCAAAGGCAGATCATCTTTACCTGTTTTTATTACTTTGATTTGAACTGGTTCCTCATCATTTTTAACCGTTATCCCAATATTAGTATCATTAAAGGTAACTGTTTTAATAGTTTTATCCAGTTTGATGCTATCATCTTCACTGCTCCACTCCTGGTAATAAATTTTAGTTCTGGCATCATATAGACGCGATTCAATATAACCATTTTCATCCGTTGTTTTAAAATCAAAACCATTAGCAGCACCTTCTTGTCCATTTAAATTCGGTCCGATTTTAAATGTTACGTTTTTAAGAGGTTGATGCGTTCTACTATTCTCTTTATGAATTTCCAATTTTACTTTTATAGCTGTATTTTTAAAGGTAAATACATTCTTATCCGGATTTACATTGATTATAAGTGTTTGCGTCTTTTCCGTACCTGTCGGTGCAATAAATCCAGGCCCAGCAAAAGTCTCTGTTATTGTAATTTTTGTTCCTACTGGGAAGCTTACCTTACTAGTGAATTGTCCATTTTTATCTGTAACACCAGTATATGTAGCTTTCCCATCAGTATAGGAAAATACTGCTCCCTCTATAGGGTTGTTTGTTTCTTCATTTATTTTTTTAATTTTAAGAGGAAATGATTTAATTTTATTTTTAATTGCCAACTCAATATTTTCACCAGATTTTATTGTTCTTTGGTATATGGTTGTATCTAATATCAAATCATTCGGAACAGTTTTTTCCTTTATATATATCACTGTACCAGCGGCATAATTTCGTTTAAGCTTCGTTTCACCCTTATCATTCGTTGGCTCGGTTGTTTCATTTAAATTATTTTTATCCATTCCATAGCTAAAAGTAATTCCTTTTCTCGCCTTACCACTTGAATCCGTTTTCTTGATAAGAATATTACCATTTGTATTCACTTTTATGTAGATGTTAAATTTTACATCTTTAGGAGATCCATAAAAGTAGACACGTTGCCTGTTAGTCGCCGAATATTGTTTGACATTCCAACCTAACGAAGGAAATTTTTTAACAAAGGATATACTCAAAGTCTTTCCGTCATATTTAATATTATTTGAAAGGGTCACATTTAGTTTATTCCCATCAAAACTAACACTTTTAATACCTTCACTTTTTGAAGTAACTTCACAATTTCCTTGACCTAATATTCCATTGCTATCTGTATAACTAAATGTATTACCGCCTGCCTCTTTTCTAGTTACTGTCATTGTTTTTCCATTAAAGGAAGGAACCTTGTTATGATTATTTACTTTAGCTAAAATATCATCACGATATTGTTTCATTGCGACTTCATTTTTATAAGTGTATGTATCTTTTCCTGTTTCGTAATAAACTTTAATACCCTTGACACCACATTGTTCCCAAATCAAAGATTGTGCAGCCAAAAAGTAAAGATTCTTTTCCCATTGTTTTTTATTCTTCCATGCTGGATTATCAATACCATAATATGCATAAAGACTTAATTTATAGGCTTTATCTTTTGAATATCCATTATTATAAAGGGATCCACCTGCATAGCATAATTCATCTCCTGCATTTAAAGCTACACCAGGCTGCAGGCAATATAAATGTTGATTTTTATTATTCCCAAAATACTTTAAAACATAACCTTCAGATCCACCTGCATGCCCATTCACAGAATAACTTATTTTTACACGAAGATTATCCCAAACTCTTAAACTTACCCAATTTAAAATTTGGCAATCTGCTGATCTTGTTGCACTCAATTTAGCAATTTCTTTTTCTATTTCTTGCGTATTTTCTTGTACTAAACCTAAATTGAGGGTTTCATTCTTTGTTACATCGTATTCTGCGATGCGCAAAAAAACATCATCTTCGTAATTTCCTATTTCAAATTTATCCTTGTTATTTTTTACTGTATTATCCAAATTATATGCTGCAATATCTGAAAACTTAGCACACATATTAATTTCATATTTGCCAGCTTCATCTACTTTTATATGATAGGTACCATCTTCTTCGGTAACAGCTTTATAGGTCTTTTTATCCTTGCTAATAGCTCTTACTTCAATGCCACTTACACCTGGTTCATTTTTATCTTGTTCACCATTTTTATTTGTATCATCAAAGATAACACCATTAATAGAATATGTTGCAGTTTCATCTTCACTTGTTGTTTTTACAACAGCATAGACAGTCCAATCGATATTCGTTAAAACAAGTAATGTTACCATGATCCATACGCATGATTTATGTAATAAACGCTTTAACATATTAGCACCCTCGTCCTTTCTTCACTTTCCATATACACATACTAGCTCCTGATATCACGATCAGTAATAGATATAAATATGTATTAGATAAATCTCCAGTTTGTGTTTCTTTCCCTGGTGTTTTTTCATCTGTTGGAGTATCACCGCCGGATGGCGTATCCGGAGTATTTGGATTATTTGGTTTATCTGGAGTATTTGGATTATCTGGAGTATTTGGTCCATCGGATTCTCCAGGAGTATTTGGCTTTGGTGATGCTTTAGGCTCCACATCTACAGTATAAAGTGGTCCATATTGAACATCTTCTATAGTTTGATAATAAGGTAGGTGCACAATAAAAGGAGAAATTACACCGTATGCATTATCGTCCTCTGCCATAAGCAGGTAAACACCTTTCTCATCCAATACCAATTCCATCTCACCTTTAGCGTCTGTACTGTTAGATAAAATCGGTTTATCTTCTAACTTTTTAGATATCATTTTAGCGACTAAATCTAATTCGTGAGCGTTTTGTGGATATGTTTCATATCCATATTTAGGATAGATTTTTGCATCTCCGTTCTTGTCAATTTCTCCAATCTTATATACATAAAATTTGACTCCATTCATATCAGAAGACTGAACTTGCAAATCCTCTAAATGAATTTTGATTATGCATCTTTCTGATTCAACTGCACGTATCGGAACTAGAAAGATCATAAAAGCCAACAAAAACGTCGCAACAAGTAATAATTTTTTCCTCATTTTGCTAACCTCCCTCAATTCATTTCTGTTTAATATACTATACCTTTTTAAATCAAGCGAATTTTCTCTTAAACTTGATATTTAAGTGAAAAAAAGAGCATAAAAAAAGACATTTACAACAAAAAAGTAAATATCTATAAAGGTATACGTTGTTCCATGTGAAAAGGCTTCCGTCTAAATTATATAGGCAATTTCTGGAAATTTCAAGACATTATCGGGCATGTTTTCACACTAAATTGACATTTTTATAACCAAATTCTTCGCTTAAAAATGTAACATTTATGATATTTAGGTTTTATTTATATCTTTCTATCACAAGAAAATCACATAAATAACACAAATTAAATTTCAAAATATTTTTGTTTAGCATAAATTTCATAACCCATAGTCCTTCATAACTTCATATTTATCTACTTATTTCGAACATTTCCTTTAGCATAAAAAAGATTATGCTGCCGTCATAACAAGGTTATCTTCTTTTTTCTAAAAAAAAGAAACATCACAATGAAAATGACATTTCTTTTACCTTAGATTTTCCATAATTTATTAACTTTTCTTTGTCTTGCCCTTTTTATGCATCACTTATTTATCAAAATACCATGTGAAATCACATGGTATTTTGACATATTTTATATGATTATTGCTCTTATGCTGTTTATTGATCAAGCTCCCACACAATATTTAAAGCTTGCATAGCGTTTAATCCCCATGGGGCACCAGCAATTTGATCCTTACTCTTTCCTTTGATGAAGAAAGAGGTGATTCCTGTAAAGCGAAATGCATTGTTAATGCTAGTAACCGTGCTAGGTATTTCTATACTTTTTAGTTTCGTGCACTGTACAAAAGCATCTGTACCAATTACTTCCAGTCCCTCAGCTAATGTTATACTTTCCAGTGCCAAGCACCAGCCAAAACCATTTGCCGGTATTTCTTTTAATTTTGCAGGGAGAGTGATATGGGTAAGACTCGTACATTTATTAAATGTCGCAAATCCCATCTTTTGCATTGAATCTGGTAAATTGATTTTCACAAGGCTGTTACATTCAGCAAACGCTTGGGAACCAATTTCCGTTACCCCATCCGGTAGTACAACGCCTTCTAAATGAATACAATTCGTAAACAAATACTCATTGATAACCGTGATATTTTTAGGAATAACCAATGTTCCTTTCAAGGCAGTGCAGCCTCTAAAGGCACTTTGTTCCAGAATCTGAAGATTATCCGGCAGTTCAACACTTTCTAAACGCAAACAGCTTTGGAACGCACTGTATCGAATAGCAGTTACGGATTCCGGTATGGTAATGTGGAGCATATACTCGGCTCGCCAGAAGGTCTGCGGCATAATTTCTTTCAAATTGTTGGATAACTTAATATCACTCAGCCAGCAATCATAGAATGCCGCATTACCGATGCTGGTGATACTGTCTGGCATGACAACACTTTTTACTTCATGTTTTGCGTTAAAAGCATTGCCTCCGATACTCACGACAATACAAGGTTTGTCATTCACGAGAATGACTTCCGGAATCACTACATCTCCTTGATTTAATATTACCTTTTCTTCTGTAACGGCATCAATGACTCCATTATTCACCATTTCACTTGTCAAAATCACAGTTCCCGCTGTCTGCAATGTTTTGGTTTCTTTTAAACCGCCATAAGCAAAGGTTAAATCAAAGGTTGCACTCGTCGGTACTTGATCCTTATCAATTACATATTCATCTTTTGCTAATGTTTTGATACTTCCATCGGAATACATTGCCCTTACGATAAAATCATCTTTATCAAGCAATTCTTCTTTTAGAAAAAATTTCTTTTTCGCTTCTATGGACAACTGGGCCAAGATCACAGGTGCCTTAGCTTGCAGTAACATGGTATTTTCAGATAGTTTGCTTGTCTTATCTTTTGTCCCCGAGACTTCCTTTACGACATATGGTGTATTCTGTTTTTCACTCACTGTCCATACCGTGTCATCACAAACCTCTATTCTGGCAAATTGTTTCGCTTTTATCGTAATCTCGCCGGTAGCCTGCGTGGTGCGTTTGGCTACAATTTCATTTGTTTCACTATCATATACCGTATAGGCAAGATGAACACCTTTGCGTGTTTCCAAGATTTGTTTTATATCGGTGATGTTCTCTTGGCTAGCCCGCAGTACCTGACGTAACTCGAAAGTGAATTCCTGATCGCTGTCATTTTCCATTTCTTTCGCAATTTCAATGACCGTCTTGCGATTACTATTCACAAACCCCACGGCATCCTGGCAATCAATACGACCATTATAGCAATCATCCAGTGCATCAACATATCCACTTAACTGTCCCCATTCAGCATCACTTTCCTCTATCAACTCCACGATTCGATAGGTGCCATCTTTGACAATGCTAGGCTGTATTTTTACATCTGCTTCGCTAAAATAGATGATTGGATATCCATTTGCACTCTTCTCGATGCTAATCTTACCATCACGTTGTGTTCTTTGGATGCGATTACTTGAAATGCCCTTTTCATCAGCGATAATATATGCCACATTTGCGGCTGGATTCCATACTTTTCCATCATATACATCTACACGATAAACTAGTCTGGCTCCTTTCATCACTTCATCGCTGCCCAAATGCATCCGTTTATAAATGGCAGACGTTTGATCTCTTCCACTAATCTGATTCTGTAAAATAGCCAGTGGCTGCTGTTGAATCACATTTGCCAATTTCCCTATCTTTGGGGTGATTTCAATAAAACCGCCATCCTGTTTATAAAGCTTATAACGATCTTTACTGCTCTCGCTTAACCGATAGCGCGTATCCTTCGGTAAAGTATTGATCATGATTCGTTTCCATGGTTCTATCTGGATTTCTTTACCGGCTTCCCATAGTAAGGTCGCTTGTGTCTGATGTATGGTATCCAATACTTGTACTTCTGTTGTTTCCTTAGGCCAAACAGCCCATTCCCCGTTATGCTCTTGGATTTCCAGTTTCAGATGCACCTTTTCTTTATCCCTAATTTCGGCATTTTGTCTGATATCTTCTAAATAAGCATTCCCCCTTCCATTATCTTCTACACCGACCACATATTCTTTTCCGATCATGAAGGTATTGGCATCCCCATTTACAAAAGTGACCGTACTGTTTTCCGCTAATTTTCCTATAGCCGGTGTTTTATCAACCGGATAAATTTGTTCATAATCGGCATCCGGTGTTTCAATGATCGTATATTCCATTCCTTCAACGCCCACATCTTGAAAGACGATAGTTTGCTGATGCTGAATGCTGAAATAGCCATCGTTTGATGTCTTACCCTGACCAACCGGCATACCGTTTTTCATGATCCGATATTCCTTATCGGCATATGGTTTGCCTTCGATTAAAATTTGCATCGTAAATTCTCTTGTTTCGATAGCCTGTTGCTCACTTTCTGACACTTTGGATGGATCAAAGCTGACAAGCTTTGTAATTTGGAGAGGACGTTGCTTTTTCCCAGACATGTTGACCTTATCATAGCGTTTTTCATTTGCTTGTATCCATGATCATTTTCATAGCGAAGGACAATTTTTACCAGCATCTATCCATTGCCTTTTGTATTTATAAAGCTGCTTCAGCAATACCATCGCATTCACCTTGCATAAAGCATTATTCATTGTTTTCATAAAAAGACATCTTATCTATAACAGTGTTCGTTATAGCTCTCATTGCCCATGTACAGGATCCTTTTTGCTTAACCCATGTACAGGATAATCAATAAGCGCGTGTGTCAATTCTTTGTCAATATCTTAGAAAAACATAACAAGATATTACTAAATTTTACATACGATTATAGAAATATCGTTATGAACGTACATACTTTCCCCTTGTGGCTATAGCATAAGGGCAATAAAAAAAGGAATCTCGATACAATCGGAAATTCCTGTCATTTATCCTTACCTATTTGGTCAAGTTATTTCTATTTTCGATCAGCGAATACGCATTCCTTTAGGGTATTTATTTTTTAACACCATGCCATCCCCTTTGGCAAAGCCGATGGGATGCTGATGCCACAATAAGGCCGTATACCCCTTATACCCACTGACGGATAGAGGATGACCTTGTAAAAAGAGGTGACATTCCTCATCACACATATCATAGGTCTGTAAAAACTTATCCTGATGCAAACTTGCGCTATAAAAATGCTGATGTGGCTCTATGCGGTTTTTCATGATTTCCCCGGCTAAGATGCACTGGCGCAGGATATGAATTTTCTTAAGCTTCAAAAAAGGCGTTTGTTTCAGATATAGCTTATCCTGCAATAGTAACGTATGCGCAGGCTGCTTTGCCAGCTGGCTTTTTAAAAAGGTTTGGGCAAACATTGGCAAGGCTGTATCCGCCATTTCTTTTTTCCGCGACATGACGGCTTGACCATGTTTCTTCATCTTGGCCACAAAATGTCCCTCCCCTTGATCCATCGGGAAAATTCTTCGCACCTTTGTCACATCCAGATCACGATAAGAAAATCCGCTTCTGCCAAAGTTAACCTGGCAATCTAATAATTCCATATCGTCATGATGCTTTAAAAATTCATAAACGACTTCTTCATTTTCTTCCATAGAATAGGTGCAAGTAGAATATACAAGAATGCCCTCTTCTTTTAAGGTTTCATAGGCACTTTCTAAAATAAGCTTTTGGCGCATTGCACAGGAAGCCACATGTTCTACGCTCCAATCGTCCATTGCCTTGGCGTGTTTTTTAAACATGCCTTCGCCACTGCAAGGAGCATCTACCAAGACCTTATCAAACCAGCCGCCCATTTCCTTGGCCAGTTCATCGGGACGTGCATTGGTAATCATACATTCACTAAAACCTAAACGTTCCATATTGCTCATCAATACGGCCGCCCGCTTTGCCTCTATTTCATTACTGACTAGTAAACCACTGTGCTGCAATTTCGCGGCAATCTGTGTACTTTTGCCTCCCGGAGCTGCACACATATCCAACACCCAATCCCCCTCTTGTACATCCAAAACTTCTACGGCACTGGAAGCACTTGGCTCTTGCATATAAAACAGACCGGCAAGATGTGCAGGATGATTGCCTAACCCTTTTTCCTGGTGTGGAATATAAAAGGTTTCAGGACAGATCGCAGAAGGCTTACACTCACAAACAGACAGCTGTAAAAAAGCCTCAACGCTTATCTTTGTCGTATTAACACGCAACCCACGATAAGCATCTTCCTCTAACGTTTTTACATAAGCCTCATAATCCTCTTGCAGATATTCCTTCATCCGCTGCAGAAATTGTTCTTTCATACACATCCCTCCAATACCTTCGTATTTTATCATACTTCTTCAGCATATGCATCCAGCAGCAGTGAAGAATGTTTCAGATACCATCGTGTTGCCAGCTGCATGCTGAAGTAAAGCAAACCACCCACACAAGCGGGCAATAACAAATACATCAATAGTGAGACATCCGCTGAAAGCTTTAACAAGATCAATATGATATAGCCCCACAATAAGATGGTCGTTATAAAGATAGCTACAAACAAATATTTTCGCCATCTTCTTAAGAAGGTTTTTTCATATAATTTACGCATTGCGTCCTTTCGCTCACCAAAAACATAATACACACTGCAAGCAAGTTGCTGATGCTGAATGGTTTTATGCAACAGCAGAAAATAAAGCAGTACACTGCCTCCTAGAAAGAAGATGCTGGCAATCGCAAAAAAGGTGAACAATTCCTTGAAATCAATGACTAGAACTTGCAGCAGCAAAGAATTTTTTAAGCTTATCTCATATAAATTACTAGTATTCAAATACTGCAATGCCTCTCTTACTTCCTCCACACTGTTTCCTTGATAAGTTACCTGTTTGATTTGGACATTTTTCACCAGGACATCCGCTAAACCGGTTTCATCCATATACACGGTTGCATCCTTTACCTGCTCGTTTCCTTCCATCATATCCATGCTCGGTAATAAGAAACCGGCAATTTTCACATTCTTACGATACAACATACTGTTAATTGGTGTGGCTTCGATTGTATACGCCTGTACCTGTATTTGTTTACCGATCATCTCATCAGCAAAGCGAATATAGGCATACAATTTTTCCTGATAGCTCATTGTCTCATCGTTTGCATAGCGTTCATAAGGGAACCCCATTTCAATAGCGGTGGCTACATCAAGGACAATTTC
This sequence comes from Longicatena sp. 210702-DFI.1.196, assembly GCF_020563125.1. Classification (NCBI taxonomy): domain Bacteria; kingdom Bacillati; phylum Bacillota; class Erysipelotrichia; order Erysipelotrichales; family Erysipelotrichaceae; genus Longicatena; species Longicatena sp. 210702-DFI.1.196. The sequence goes on from NZ_JAJCPX010000011.1 coordinate 46,064, forward strand.
ATCCTGCGCAATTGGGGTGTAATACACAATCTGTTTTCCATTATAAAAACGTGAAAAGACATCAATCGGCTGAATATCTTGAATGTTTACAAAATGATCTTGATATAATAAGCGTTTGTTACTGGAAGGAAAGCTTTTCATCTTCGATAAAGGATGTTGTTTCAGATAACCGCTTTTTACATACAAGGGATAGCCCAGATGCATTCCTAAAACGCCATTTGCAGTCTTATCCCCATCCTCATCCTCAAAAACCCCGGAAATCCGTAAAGGCAGGCCATACCAAGAAATTGTCATATGCAACAGTTTCTCTGCCGGTATCTCTTGATGAAAGAGCTGATGAGCCGTTTGCAACGAAAGACAAACTTCATCAAAGGTTGTAGGATAATGCCCCTGCAATTTTTTGATTCCGGCTTGCTTGGCAGTATTTGCCTCCACCACAGGCAAGTAATTTTCTAAGGGTATGGCTTCTTTATCGTAAATACCTTCCAGATAGGCATTGGCAAAGGTTGCATTGACCGCTACATAACTACATAGCAGATTGCCCTTCATATGCTTCTGTAAGATTGAAACATCCTTTGATGATAGATTCGTTTTTAAAGCGGGATATAATGTCCCATCGTCCCCTTGGGCTATCTTATGGACGACAAATGAATTCGTCTTATCCTTCTGCAGCATGCCTAGCTCAATATTGACAATATCTAAGCTCGTTGTGCTCCATAAGATACAAACAAGGATCAATGACATCAATGTTAAAAATTTTAACGCATGATAAGGCCAGCGATAGCGACGATGTTGCTCCTCAAACATCGCATGCCATCCCTCTTTCTGCATGGTTACACCAGGTTGTTGAATATCCTGTATTTTTACTTCTTCATCTGCTTGATTATCACTGATTAAAATACCTTCACGAAATTCCAAGATGCGTTCACTATAGGCATGACAGGCAGGATCACCGACAACGATGACCAGTATGTGTTCACTATAAATTTTTAACAATTGATAAATACTTTGCAGCTCCTCTTTTGAAAATGGCGTACTATCGGGATAAAAAATGATCGAACGATAGGTACGCAAAGCACTTCGGGCAAGCATCGTTTTCACTTTATCTTGAAAGCTGACTTCTTCAATGCTTTTTTCTGCTATGGAAGATAATTGCCAATCTTGCAGCACCTGTTTCACCTTTGTCTTTTCATATGCATATTGTAAAACAATATTTTCTTTCACACTTGCTGATGGTAGGAAAAGGAAATCGCCAAACCAGCTAGTCACACAGCTAGTGCGATACCGGCTTCTTTCCGTCACAGAGAAATTGGTTACTTTTGTTTCATCACACTGTAAAAATCCGGCATCCGCTTGTTTCATACCGGCCAAAAGATAACTGATGGCCTTTTCGGTTTCTTTTTCCTTAGCCGTAATGGCACAAAACCCATGTGCAGGTAATACAAAAGAGACATCTGTTAACAGATGCCGCTGTTTGTTTGTCATGGTGATATGGGATACTTTCAGCATGTTCAACACCTCTCTTTATAACTAGCATAATTTGCTTTAGAAAGTCAATGCCTGTAAGAGAATCGTAAGAACAAGCTAAGCTTCTTTCGAAGAAATCTTATGTAATAAATCATCTTCCTTGCGCGCATACGCACTGCCCACCTCATCTGTGAGGAAAGGTTGAATTTCCGGATCATAATTACATAGTGTATTTAATTTATAAATGCCGCAATGATAAGGATCATCGAGATATTCCTGCGTTTCATCACCAGCCATAAAACGCCAGCCGCTATCCCATTCCTGCTGTGGTTCTTGTCGATACATATAACCGATTCGACAACCATCTACCAAAATGCGGTCACTGGCAATACAGCCATCTCCACCTTCCCAATCATGGAGCAATTGTAATATTTCTTCCTTAGACTTCACAAATTTTTTGGGCATTGTCTGATACCAGCCATGTACGCCCCAAGCACCGCCTTCACTCAACAGCTGCTGCAACAATCGCATATGCAGCTGGAATAAGCCATCTGCCTCTTCATCCGTGCCACCATTACGCAAATTAAAATATAAGGCGCCACATAAAGAGCTTAAGGCAAATTCTTGCCAGTTCGCATACCAGGAAGACACCCTGCGGGCAATTGGCAAACAACGTTTCCAAAAGGCTTCTTCATCAATCAAATGACAGGCATACGCTCTGCGATATAGACCAATGATCTCATTGGCATCCCAAGCATAAAAGCCTTTGTCTTGTGTGAATGGATAAAAAAGCTGCGCATAACTTTGAAAATGCTCAAACATGGTTTTTGCTTCCGGCTGCAGATCTTGAAGATCAAACATCGGCTGTTCTTTCCAAAAAGATAAAAATTGAACATATTCACGGTGTGTTGTAAACAGATGTTCACAGCAGGCCTCCAAGCTTGTCACATCCTTTATGCCATAAAGCTTTTCCAGATGGTTTCGCACTTCTTGCGCCTGTTCATCATCACACACATACATCTGTTCATAGCCCATATGCTCTGGGATGCCTGGTGTCTTACGGCAGGCTGAAATACCGCTGAGCAGTAATGTAAATTTTTTTAAAGATATTTCCCCGCCTGAAAGAGCATTGCGACACATCGCAGTGTATGCCTCTTGTATCTGCGGCAATAATGCCTTTGTGTGGCTCCATGTTGTTTCCTTTTGTTTTGTCATATATAATCTCCTGTTTCTTTCTTCTTATTTTACTATAAGAATTGCTTTGTGCATAGTCAATACGGATGACTTTTCCTTAAACATGATAAAGATAAAGAAAACAGCATACTTCCTCTACGATGCTGCTTCTTCTTTGCTTGGATAGCCATATACTTTACGTAATAAATAGACAACAATACATTGAATGACAAACAAAGCGGCTAAGACCGCCGGCATAAATAAGAAAATACCGGTCAGCTGATATAAGCTAGCTACCAAAGCGATTTTCGGTGGAACACCGACAAACATATATTGGGTATCCAGCATCAGATTGACAATAAAGGCGATGGAAAACATACAGCAAATAATCAAATAGTTTTTCTTCATATAGCGATATTGTAAAAGCGTAGTATCACTTAATTGAATGAGCGAAAATAAGAGAAAGGCGCCATGTAAGATATAGAAATTGATTGTGCGATAAGATACGATTGGATATAAGCCGGCAATATTCGCAGGATAAATCATGGCTACCCCTCCAGCAACTAAGCCAACTACCCCACTAAAGAAACGCAAGCTATTTTTTTGTGTAAAGACACAGGCAGCATTCATATAAACACAGCAGCTGCAAAGTTCTAAAGGCAAGATCTGAATCCATACCTGTTCATGACAGTTAAGTAAGAGCCATAGCGTATATATGACCTCTTCGATTAGAAAATATAAAGCCATATAGATCTGAAACTTTCGTTTGTTAGATGTGTTAAGCGTGGTGTAACGATGATACAGCGCATAAATGATGATGCCCATGAGGCATAAAAAACACAAGTGCGCAATAGAAAAAGTCTGAAATGGTGCAGCCATTGACTTGATTTCGGTATAATATGTAAAAAAATCCTTCATGTAAATCACCCTGTTTTATTTTAGCATAATTTCTACTGAAAGTTCTTAGGATATCTTAATTAAAAAGAAAACATGTTCCTCGCTCATCATTCACAGAACATGTTTATGCAATTATCTTTGTTATTGAAAGGGTTGTGTTAAAATCGTGTTTACAATAGTTTTTGCATCAATGCCATATTTATGCAAGACATCTTGAGGGGTGCCACTTTCTCCATACACATCGAAAACACCTACCATGCGCAACGCACAGGCATGTGGCTGCTGCGCAAGAACTTCGGCAACGGCACTGCCTAAACCACCGATTATGGAATGCTCTTCTGCCGTTACGATCAGCTGATGATCCTTCGCCAGCGAACATAACAATGCTTTATCAATTGGTTTTATGGTATGCATATCGACAATCGTCGGCACAAATGGTAATTGTTTTGCTGCCTGTAAAGCTTCTTGAACCATGATTCCACTGGCAACGATGGCTACTTTTTCCCCTTTCTGTAGGACATTCCCTTTTCCTATCGTAAACGGCATATTTTCATCATAAACCGCATCAACAGCCATTCGACTTAAGCGAACATAACAAGGACCATCCATCCTCGCTATGGACTTGATCATCTGGGTGGTCTGCTGCGCATCACAAGGCTGTAAGACACACATACCGGGAATCGTGCGCATCAATGCCAGATCTTCATTACATTGATGAGTAGCACCATCTTCTCCAACGCTTAATCCGGCATGAGTTGCACATATCTTTACATTCAGATGTGGATACCCGATTGCATTGCGAATCTGTTCATAGGCTCTTCCTGCCGCAAACATCGCAAAGCTGCTGGCAAATGGGATCTTGCCACTGGCTGCCAAGCCGGCTGCCACACCCATCATGTTACTTTCCGCGATGCCCATATCAAAATGACGCTGTGGACATACTTTTTTCGCTTCGCTTGTTTTCGTGCTTCCTGCTAAATCAGCATCTAAAACAACAATGTCAGGATTTTGTTTTACGAGTTGCGCTAACGCTTCACCATACGCCTCACGCGTTGCCTTTTTTACCATTGTGCATCACCTCCTAAGTCCTTGATAGCTTGTTCAAATTGCGTTGCATTTGGTGCTTTGCCATGCCATCCTGCTTCATTTTCCATAAAGGATACCCCTTTCCCTTTAATTGTATCGGCAATGATCACCGTCGGTTTTCCTTGTATCTGACGAGCCTGTGCAAAGGCCGTTTTGATAGCATCCATATCATGCCCATTGATCTGCAGGGCATGACAGCCAAAGGCAATCGCTTTGTCATACAGCGAATCTACCTTCATGACATCATCCACCTTGCCATCAATTTGTAAACCATTGTGATCGATGATGACACATAAATTATCGAATTGATAATGGGCAGCACTCATCAATGCCTCCCATACTTCCCCTTCCTGACATTCCCCATCACCTAACAATGCATATATGCGATGGGTATTGCCATCTAAGCGATTTGCTAGTGCCATCCCTACTGCGGCGGAAATCCCTTGTCCTAAAGATCCCGTAGACATATCTACCCCATCAATATAATTCATATTCGGATGTCCTTGTAAGCGGGTATTGATGCGGCGAAAAGTTGTTAAATCATCCTTTTCCAATAGTCCTTTCTCACACAATAACGCATAAAGCAGTGGTGCCGCATGACCCTTGCTAAAAACCAAACGATCACGTTTTTGACCTTGGGCATTTTCCTTTGTTATATCCATCTCATCAAAAAATAAGACTGTACCAAGATCGGCAGCACTTAAAGAACCGCCGGGATGACCGCTTTGTGCGCTAAAGATCTCCCACAGCACATCCTTACGCACTTGTCGTGCTATCTGCTGTAATTCTTCTTTTTTCATATCCCTTTATCCTAATCAGTAATCGTACAACATCCTGTAGCTCTTACCAATGATCCTTTCTTTCTATTTTGTTAAATCCAGTGAAAATGCTGACATGCCTTTTGAATACCATCCCTTACATTCGTATCCGTTACATAATCTGCTTTTTGTTTGATATCTTCACTGCCATTGCCCATCGCAATGCTACACCATCGTTTGTCAAACATGACAAGATCGTTGGTATCATCGCCAAAGACCACGACATCCTCGATACGACCATGGATACGTTCGATCATATGTTCAATGCCTTTATCCTTTTCATCGTATTGAAACATTAAATAATTGCCCGCAAAGCGCAGATGTCCTAAAGTATTGCACAGTGTTAAACGCTCTTCCTCTTCCTTTGGAATGGAAATATAAATCTTATAAATGGCACTCAGTGCATCATAATCTAACGTTTCATCAATGATGTATTCCGTTGGTTCTAAGCGTTCCCCCATTTGTTCACGAAAACGATTATCTTTGCTGTAGCAACGCAAGGAATCATCTAGCATTAAAAGAAGGCCATAACCTAACGCATCTGCCTGTTTACAAATCGCTTTTGCTTTCGCCAGATCCAAAGGGCGATTTTCCACCAGTTCATGATCAATGACTAGGCCAACACCGCCATTACACACCATATTCGACAAGCCAATCTTTTCCATGAAGCCTCTTGCTTTATAATGAGCACGACCAGTAGCGATGCTGACAAAATGGCCTGCTGCTTCCAGCTTTTTCAACGTTGCTAACGCACTGGGAACAATTTCACCAGTTGCACGGTTCGTTAAGGTTCCATCTATATCAAAGAAAAAATATTTCTTGTGCATCTTTTTTCCTGGTAGTCATGTACATATCAAACATTTCTACCTTTTCCTTTCTAGAGAAAAGATGATTCTCAAAAGAAAATCATCTGTCTACTCTTGTGACTGCAGCTGCGCTAACATCGCATTTGCCATCGTTGTTAAAATGATCCAACAGGAGGTAGCTCCTGCATCCAGATGACCGCGGCTGCGTTCGCCTAAACGAGCAGCTCTGCCGATTTTCGCTACTAAATCCTTTGTGCTTTCTTTACCGGCTTCTGCCCCTTTCGCCATTTCTCTTAAGCACTGTGAAAACTCTGCATCTTGTTTGATAGCTGCTTGATAGGCCTGACAAGCCGGATAAATCGTATCCACTAATGTCTTATCGCCAACCTTAGCTCCAGCCAGATCCATCAAACCCTGTACCGCATTTTCCAATGCTTCTAAAAAAGCTTCTTTCGTGATAGGCTCTGCCTTTTTTAAAACCCGGCTCAGCTTAGAAAACATGGTGCCGTAAATAGGTCCCATACTGCCGCCAATGTCCATGACTAAGGTACGTCCTAAGATTTTTAAAGCTTCCGCAAAAGAATCGCTTGGCTCAATGCGCTCCTTTGCCATCATAAAGCCTTTATTCATATTAATGCCGTGATCTCCATCTCCGGTTGCACCATCAATCTCACTCAAGTAAGATGCTTGTTCATGAATGGCATCGATGACTTGCAAAACGATACCGGCATTTCCTTGATTACGTAAGGTTTCCATAAGTTATCTCCTTGCCAACTGGGTCATACCCATGGTTTCTACTTCCATATCGACACATTCCTTTAATTCCTCATCCAATTCCATGATCGTTAAGGTTACACCATTCATTTCCAAGGACGTAAAGTAATTGCCGACATAAGATTTATAAATACGAATATCCTGTTCCTCTAAGAGCTTGGCGACTTCTTCAAAGAAGATATATTGTTCCATGACCGGCGTTGCCCCTAAACCAGATACCAACACAGCAACTTCACAGCCTGCTTTAAATGGTTTATCTTCAATGACCAAACGGGTCATTTCTTTCGCCATTTCTTTTGCCGTACCAAGTTTTTCAACTTTAATTCCCGGTTCCCCATGATGACCGATACCAAATTCCATCGTTCCTTCTTCAATGGTGAAATTCGGTTTTCCATTCGCCGGTATCGTACATGGACTTAATCCAACACCGACACTACGTGTATGATCAATGGCCTTTTGGGCAGCAGCAATCACTTCATCCAAGCTAGCTCCCATCGCTGCCTTAGCACCGCCAACCTTCCACATGAAGATTTCTCCGGCAACACCGCGACGTTTCGTACGATCTGCTTTATCAGCACTGGCCACATCATCATTGGCAACGACTGTTTTTACGACGATATCATCATCTTCCGCTAATTCCATCGCCATCTTTACATTCATGTTATCACCGGCGTAATTGCCATACAAGCAGGCAACGCCCATGCCTTGATCAACCGCACAGAAAGCATCGTAAAATGATTTTGCCGTAGGAGAAGAGAAAATTTCACCAACGGCCACGGCATCGACCATATTCTTTCCGCAATAGCCGATAAACGCTGGTTTATGCCCACTGCCGCCTCCAGTAACGATACCAACCTTTCGCTTCTTAGTAGCTTCTTTTGAAATGACAACACGAGGATTATTTTCATCAACGCGTATCAGATCATGATGACAGCGCTCAAAACCTTTCAGCATATCTTCAACGACTTCATCACAATTGTTAATGATTCTTTGCATGTTGTTTCCTCCTATCTGTATTGACACTCGATTTCCCTGATCCTATCTACCTTTGCCTTACTTGCCCCACCGGCAAATTCACACTGCAGCCAGCGTTCCATCAACATCAATGCAGATTGGATGGCAATTACTCTGGCTCCCATGCAGAGAACTTGACAGTCATTGCTTTTACGACTGCGTTCTACGGAAAAGACATCATGCCCTACGGCTGCGCGAATGCCTGGTATTTTATTGGCTGTGATCGCCATTCCGATACCGGTTCCACACATCAATATCCCTTTTTCGGCACGCCCTTCGACGATTTCTTTGCACAGCTTTTCTGCCGTGTCCGGGTACAAGGATGGGTTTTTATCATAGACTCCCACATCAATGACATCATACTGTAGTTCTTTTAATCGCTGATGAACTGCCTCTTTCATATCAAAAGCAGCTTCATCACATCCAATCACAATTTTCATTTTCTTCACCTTTTATATCATAATGATCAGATGAGTGGAGCAATTCCACTCATCTCATCGACGAATTCCTTTCGCAAGTCTGTAATACGAAGAACACGTTTTCCCTTTCTTGTTTTCTTCTCAGACAGTAGTTATTATTACAGCTCGGTAATCGCAAAGACTACTTTCACCGGTTTTGCTTCAAAGTTTACCAACTGATAGCTAACACCAGCTGGAATAAAGAAAGTATCTTCCGGTTCCATGACGAAGCTTTCTTCCAGCTCTACCAAATTTACCGTTACCGGTCCATCCACACAATACAAGGCGGCATCTCCTTTATGTGTATCAGGATCAGAGCAGCGAGGCCCATAACCACCGGCCGGCAAGATAAATTCACCAAAATGTCCATAGTCATTGCTGGTGATGAAACGCATTAGCATTGGATGACTGGTTCCATGCACATTGTTTAATTTTTCAAAGTCACGAACGGCATAAACGGCACCGGTTTCTCTAGCTTCTTTTGCATCCACTGGCCAATGTCCGATATCATCGGTACAGCCCTGACGGGAAATATCATGAATCTTATCGCGCATATTTGGTAATGCATCGTTGTTCGGTCCTTTGTAGAACTTTGTTTCTTCATCGGTTGGAATAACTGCCGGTGGAATCTGTTCGCTCCATGCCTTTGGTGTGATGAAGTACAGAATACGCGCTTTGCGGTCTGAGAAATTATGACAGCAATGCCATGCGCCTTCCGGCATGAACAGACCTTCTCCGGTTTCTAAGTAAGCAAACTGGCCATTGCCGCTGCGCTGTACGACCGGTCCATCCAGGATGTAGTAAGATTCATCACCAGGATGGATATCCAATGGTGCAAATATACCACCAGGTCCTAATTCATAGATACCTAGCATGAAGGTATCGGTTGTAATCATCGTGAACGTATTATCACTGGTAAATGCGTTGTTTGGTGGATACAATGCTGTAGAATAATCCTGTTTACGAATCAGCATTGGTTTTTTATCCTCAGGTTTGAATGGGAAATTTCCCATGATATCAAATAATTTTGCCATAAACTTGTCTTTTCTCCTCTTTTCTTATTCAGCTTCAACTTCTTCGGCAGGAACATCCTTTTTTAATACGACTAATAAAGCAGCCGTAACAATTGCCCCAACTACCGCAGCAATGATGAAGTAGATTGGATTATTCATTGCAAAGGCTACAAACAAACCACCATGTGGAGCCTGAATGGTTAAGCCTAGCATATAAGATACGGTACAACCAACAGCAGAACCAGCCATCAAAGATGGAATTACTTTTACTGGATCACTGGCAGCAAATGGAATTGCAAATTCTGTAATCATACCAGCAGCACCTGCAAGTAAACCAGCTAAAGAGTTTCTTTCAGAGCTTGTAAATTTGCTTTTCTTAACAAGGATAGCAATTGCAATACCTAATGGAGGTGTGATGGAACCAACGAAGTTTGCACCCATGACCATATAGTTTCCAGTATCCATAGCAGCCAAAGCGAATGCATAAGCAACTTTATTACAAGGACCGCCCATATCAAATGCCAACATGCATCCTTGAATGATACCTAACAGCAGTAAGTTTCCGGTTCCCAGAGAATTCAGCATATCAGTTAATGCATTGGTAACCGCAGCGATAGGACCACCGATGATGTATACCATAATTAGACCCATAGCTGTAACGCCTAATAATGGAATGATCAATGTAGGCAGCAAGCTGCGCAGCGTCATTGGCATAGGGATCTTCTTTAATAATAAGACTAAGTAACCAGCGATGATACCACCGATCAAACCGCCAAGGAAACCAGAAGCCTGATTTAAGCCCCAAGGATCGGTAGCCATCCAACCAGCGATCATACCTGGCGCAATACCTGGCTTATCGGCAATACTATAAGCCGTATAAGCACCCAGGATAGGTACCATCAAGCCAAAGGCTGCTTTTCCTAACCAGAACATTGTAGAAGCGAAGTTGCCCCCTTGCGCAACATCATTTGGAATATTATAGCCCCCCAACAGGAAACCGATGGCAATTAACAAACCGCCGGAAATAACGAATGGAAGCATGTAGGAAACGCCGGTAAGTAGGGCCTCCTGTATCTCTTTTAATTTATCTTTCATGTTTTCTATCTCCTTTTCATTAAGATTATTTCAAAATAATGCTTGGATCTTTGATGACATCATGGGGTGAGAACTTTTTGATCTTATCTTTATATTTATCAAAGCGTTCTGCCTTACTGATGCCGACATCGTTAGCGAATACGATCAAATCAGCAGCTTCAATTTCGTAAGGTTTCAGCTGATTTTCAATGCCCAATGCCCCTTGTGTTTCCACCTTACATTCATGATGGTTTTTCTTGCAGAATTTTTTTAATGCTTCAGCAGCCATATAAGTATGCGCAATCCCCGTTGCACATGATGTGATAGCTACGATCTTCATCACAAACCCTCCTTTCTTTTTTATGAACAAGCCTTCATCAGTGCCAACATTTCATCATAGCTGTGCACCGAATCCAACTGATCGACAAATTCTTCTTTTGCCAGCAAGCCGGCTAAAGTTGCCAATACGCGCATGTATTGATCTGCACTTTGATTCCCTGGAATCGCAAGCATAAAGACATATTTTACATCGCCCTCTTCTCCACAGCTCTGATATAGGAAGGGAGAGGAACAGCGACAAAACGCAATTCCGGATTTTACCACTTCATCACAGCGACCATGAGGAAGACCGATGAGATTTCCCATATACGTAGGTCCCATAGCTTCGCGCTCACGAAGTGCAGTAAGATACGCTTGCTGATTGGTTATAACACCGGCTTCGAAAAACTTTTCACTCAATAGCTGAAACATTTCTTCCTTACTGTTAAAGGGCGTATGATCTAAGATCATCGCTTCCTTTGTCAGCACATTTCCTAACTGAATATCCGCCATATGCGCTTACCCTTCCTATAACGTACAGGTTTTGCCGTTTTTAAATACAGCCAGCACTTCTTTTGCGTATTCCTTCATGAAACGATAAGCTTCTTCATCGGCTTCATGCCAGTATGCATTGCCATCTCTATCTTTCAGATATTCATACATGTGCTTGCTGCAAGCTTTTGCCATATAAGAGTAATAATTTACTTTGGATACCCCTTCATTGATAGCTGCACGTACCTGATCAGCATCAACTCCACTGCCACCATGCATGACCACACGACAATCTTTTGGCATAGCTTCCCGAATGGCTTTTACACGTTCGATATCCAATACTGGTGGTTCGGCATAAATACCATGTGCCGTACCAAAGCATACAGCTAATGCATCAACCCCGGTACGCTGTGCAAATTCAGCAGCCTGTGCAGGATCGGTAAAGGTTTTCTTGATAGTTTCATGTGTCCATCCTCCACCATCACCATGCGTATCATCTTCTGTGGAAGTCATTACTCCTAATTCTGCTTCCACGGTAACACCTAACTTGTGTGCCATTTCCGTAAATACTTTTAAGTTTTCCACGTTCTCTTCAAATGGCTTTGCACTCAAATCATACATGATTGAGCTGAATCCACAGCGCAATGCACGCATAACGAAATTATAATCACTGCCATGATCCAAATGTACACATACCGGAACACTTGCCTGTTTTGCATATTCCACCATTTTAGGTCCGATCAATTCAATAGGAATCAATGGATCATGCACCTGTGCATGGTCAATGATGATTGGTGTCTGCATTTCTTCAGCAGCATCGACAACTGCACGCAATGTTGTCATGTTTGGTGTGTTGATACATCCGATGGCATATCCTCCCGCTTCTGCATCCTTTAAAATTTTCTCTAAATTTACTAACATTTTCTTATCCTCCTAGTTAATTTCATCCGCAATCTTTTGCAGATTTGCCAGTCCCTTCACTGCCAGCTCTTCGCCGGTTTTCGCAAAGCTGCGCCAAATTGCACAATTCTTATTCAATTCTTCAAAGCTTGGATCAAAGCTTTCGATCGTGCATGGTTCACTGTAACCGATCTTTTTTAAGGCGGTAAAAAATTCCTTGAATGGTACCATGCCGGTTCCCGGAATCCCACGATCATTTTCATTTACATGGACATATCCCAGATATTCCTTGCCGCATGTTTCTACCGCTTTGGTAAAGCTTTTCTCCTCACGAATCATATGGAAACAATCCAAATGCACCTTGATGTTTCCGGTGCCAACATCTTTGCAATAGCGAACGCCATCTTCTGCGATGTTAATAAAATGGGTTTCAAAGCGATTCACCGCTTCGACACAAATATTAAGTTGTGGATGTACCTTTAACGCATATTCACCAACTTCTCGCATCGCTTCCACAGAATGCTTCCATTCTTCTTCGGTTCGCGGTTTTCCGCTTAAGCATCCCCAGCCGGCATAATTGACACCGCCAAGAATCGTGCTGCTTAATTCTTTATTGATATCAACCAATTGTTTCATCGCTTCAATACCGCATCTTCTGACTTTTTCATCTTCACTGATCAAGTTGGTAGAAGCATCCAAGGTCGTCGTTGTCACGGCTCTTAAGTGAGTTTTCGCAAGCTCTTCTTTGACCCGTTCCGTGGGGAAGGTTTCAGGATGGGCAATCGCAAAATCAATTACCTCAAATCCCAATTCTTCCGCTTTCTTGATGATCCAAAGATCTTTTTCAGAGAAGTTTTCTGTCCAGATGAAACTATCCACGCCAAATGTGATCTTCATGTTTCATCCTCCTTTCCTGTTTCCTTTGCTGCCTTCATGATACCGTATGGCAAGTACAGAAAGCAAATATCATAAAGCTTCCTTTTGCACGAATGTATGTGCAAAAAGATGCCCTTCTTTTCGCACCGATAAAGCTCCATCCGTGCAATGACTTTTATCCGAATTGCACCGCTTTCCGTGCAAAAAAAGTAAAAAAGAAACTTGCTTTCTTGAGCCATTTCCACTTACTGTGAATTTGTTTCTTTTTCTTTGAAAATGCTTTCTTTTACTCATAAAATTGCTATAATATGTACTGAGGTGATGTGAATGCTAGATATAACAACGGAGAAAATTATCCATATTCTTCTGGAAAAGGACGAACCGATAACATCAAAACAGATCGCCAAAGAGATCAATATGTCCTTAAGCACCGTGAAACACAATATGCGTTATGTCCGTGAATATATCGAATCCTGTGGTGCCGAATTACAGCTACTGCCGCGGAAAGGATTTTTGCTACAGGGGGAAGAAAAGCGTTTGCAGGAATTGGCCAATACAAGTAATGATCCTCGAAACAAAGCCTACTCCTTTGATTTTCGTAAACATTATATTTTAGATATTTTATTTCAGCGAAATTCAAATTATACCGTACAGATTTTTGCAGATGATTTAGCCGTAGGCCGAACGATCATCACAAAAGATCTGGAATTAATAAAAAACTGGTTATCGTATTTTGATTTAAAACTATCGATCATTAAGAATCGCGGGGTCTGTCTGCAGGGGAACGAATTTAATAAACGACAGGCCATTATTTTTGAAAATAATTCCTATTTCAATGAAGAAGAAACACAAACGCCGATGATGGACGGCATCGATTATCGCATTGATGCCCATTTTTATCATTACTTTCTGCACTGCTATCCCAACCAGGATCTAATGATGTTGCAGAAACTATTATTGGATGCTGAAACGACGCTGAAATTTACTTATGATGAAATTTCTTTCACACAACTCTGTGAATATATCGCGCTTAGTCTGATTCGCATCTCGACCGGTAATATCATCGAAGAGGCAAATATCTTAAACCGTGCTAAGATCAGCGATCTGCAATACGAAGCCTCACGCACGCTTATTAATACAGCATTGCCTTTTTACAATAAAGAAAACCTTACAATGGAATATCATTGTTTGGCGGCACAATTCGCTTTGAACGGCGCTTATGACAGGGCCTCCAGCACCATCAAAATGGATTATTATGAAGCCATTGCCGAGCAATTTATCCAAAAGCTGAAATCGATCATCGTCAATAAAAAAATCATCACCAACGATGGTCTGATCAGTGATTTGGGCATGCTGTTTCAAAAGAAGAAACTACAAAAAAGCTATCAGATGATGAATGGCACTTCCTTTATCCGCGATATCAAAAAAGATTTACCTTCCTTGTATGGAATTGTCTTAACAAACATTCAACCAATTGAACAAAAGTTACACATTAAATTCAGTGAAAATGATATTGCCTACATTACGATGCTGTTAAGCAATGCCTTAAAAGATGATTTATTTACCCTGCGTATCATCTTAGTGACGACAAAGGATGAAAACACCTCCCGTTATATCCGTCAAAAAGTATCAAAGAGTCTGTCCTTTCTTAACAAAATCTCCACTTTGCATTATGAACAAATCAATCAGATTGATCAGGAATACGACCTCTTAGTCAGTCCTTTGCCGCTTACAGATAAAAGCGAAGAAGAGTATTTATTGATTAGTCCACGCTTCGATAATCAAGATATCTTATTGATTGATGAGCGTTTGAAACAGATCCAAAAGGAAAAACAATCCATTTTAGTATCAAATAATCTGTTCCATGAAAATCTAATTGCTTTACATTATCATGCGAAAACAAAAGATGAAGCCTTAGCATATGGTTCTTCCCTTTTGGAACAGCATCACTATGTAACACCGGAATTCATTACAAACATCAAGGTAAGAGAATCCATCTTACCTACCTCAATCGGGAATGGAGTCAGTATTCCTCATGAATATAAAAAACATGTCAATCAAGGTGCTATCTCTGTCTTAATCTTAGATCATCCAATTATCTGGGCAAAAGATGAAAAGGTTGATTTAGTCTTTACGATGGCTTTAGATTTTACAAAAAACAGTGAGATTGGATCCTTCTTCGCCCATTTTTATGAGTTGATTGAAAACGAAAGTCTGTTAGATCGCATCCGTCAATCCCAAGATGCTAGTGAGGTCATGGAAGTATTAAATGAGATAGGATTAACGGCAGGCCCACCGACTTTACCACAGGAAGAGAACTGAATTTATATCAAAGTTTTACAAACATCAAGCAAAAAAAGGAAGTCTAAACTCTGCCACACACAGAGGATGACTTCCTTTTTTTCTGACTTTCCTTTCACGTATCCATTTTTCTTCTTATGATGCTTCTTTCCTTCTTTGGGCAACTCATTTAGACTAAGAATAAAGAACTTCTGATTCAATGATGCTTTTTCCTAAGTCACTTATGCCCTGCAAGTGTTACATACACGTTATCTATACCCAACAGCGTACCTTAGGCTTTCCCTTTTTAAAGTGTATTTTGATAATCATCTTGCAACAATAAAATCTTACGTGCGACTAATTTACCTGCTAACGACATTGCGGCCATCTTCATCGCCGTATTTTGTAAGGTGATACCTTCTAAACGCAGGCTTCCTTTTCCCTCTTGAATATGTTTAGCTACCGCCATCAATGCGAGTTCCAATTCTTCACAAAATAAATTATACGCTTCTTTTAAACCGGATAAATTTGCCTGATACTCAATCCCCCGCTTTACCTCACTGATGGTTAATACTTGCTTTAACACCGTAATTGCGATGAGATATGCAAGATGCATGCGACTATAACGTTTCTTTTCTGCTTTTGGTATTAATTTCAACTTCACATAATTATTGATCATGGCACTGGTTAAAATCGTTTCCTCTCGTACATCCCCTAACAAAGGGCGTAAATAGGTTTCCAATAAGGTAATCACCTGATCCATATATAAATCAAAGGCCGGTAACTCTTCCCAACGGGGAAGATGAAAGGTAAACAATGTCTCACTCCAGGCCATCAATTCTTTCCGTGTATCCATGTGGCATCACTTCTTTCTTATTTTAGTATACTGGTTTCTTTTCGACCGTCAATGTTTTTTCATAAAAATTCCCAAAGGGATAAAACCAACGAATCTTTGCAACGCTTAGTTATCTGCTATATATAATTTCACATCAAATTGCCACATGCCTGAAACATTCATACGCGTAGCAAGCTCCTCATAATTTTCTTTTTGATAAATTTGATCATACAAAGAGACGGCATCATTTTTCATTAGCAAATACCCTTCATACAACGTTTGTTGTGCATCATAAACCACAATTTTAAGACCATTGTTTCCGTTTTCTTCCATGGTATAAAGGATCTTGTCATGATAGATACAATGAATATTATCACTCAATTCCTGAATAAGTGGAATTTCATCAATCTGATGCAGCTGCTTATCATATACCTTTACAACCTCTCCACCATCGGTTTTTAAGAACGACACAAGCAATTCATCATTTGCCAACGTAATAAATCTTTGTACCATGGCTACCTCAGGCAATTCCATTTCTTTTAATTTCTTACCTGCAAAATCATAAGAAACAAGATAATCGTGATCGTTACGACGGATAAAGCAGGTGAGCTGATGTTCTTGAATGCTCATAAAATAAGGATCTTCTTCACCTATCTTCATCGCTGTAATACGTTTTACTTCCCCTTTTTCATCCACATGATAAATACCGCCGATATCTTCTTTACAGACATAGCCCTGCTTAGATAAATCGCTCATGAGATAGGCTTCACTGATGAAAAAATAGTAATCTTTCTTATTCGCCTGGCGAATTGGCTGATGTGCATAATTGAAAAATATATCGTAAGTGCCTTCGTCTCCCAGCTCATGGATGCTGTACTGATTTTCAGCATCTTTTACATACAGCACCGGTATTTTCTTCTTATCTTTTCGCATGATAGTTAAGGTTTGTTTCATATCATCAGGAAGCGCGATAACATTCATCGTATGCGCTTCATCAATATGATCGATCGTCAGACGATAACGGACTTCCTCTTCTTTTTTAGCAAAGTAACATCCGATTTGCTCCTGATTGCTGTCTGCATCACATAATGCCGCAATGTCTTGCATAGAGGCATCATCTGCCATTGGTTCTGCCAGCACATAGATTTCATTAGGATCACTATTTTCCTTTTGCTTACCGAGATAGGTCGCCTTTGTTTGCTTGCCTTTCCCTTTGACAAGCCATTGTGCATAACCTTCCTGTATCTTAAATTCATAACCTAATGTATCTAAAACGGAACTGTCGCCATGATCCGTTTGAATGTAAAATTGCAAATCATCACGTTGTTGGGATATTCCAAGATACAGCACAAAGAAACAAAGCATGATCATCGGTAACAACAGCAAGGTATATTTTTTCATAGTCCCTTCTCCCTTCTTTTCTGCAGACGATGCTGTATCAGCCAATAGTTGAATATCGCAACACTTCCTGCAATCAACAAAATACCATCCAAAAGATAAGGAATTTGCATAAATTGCAGCACCTGCTCAATCGGTTCTTGCAGCGATGGATGCGTCTGGAGAAAGTCAATAATAGAAGTCGATAAATGACTTAAACGATACCAGCCAAATAGTAGGAAAATGACAGCAAACAGTATCAAAAAATAGATACCATGAGATAGGGGATGTTTCCATGCCTTCGCTAGGGTAACATTAAAGAAAGCAAAGATAACACATAGTAAGAAAAGAAGCAGGAATTGTTCCCATGTTATAGGCAATATCGTATGAAGATAATATGCATGCAGAATGGAGCGAAACAACCCTGCCGAAGTCATTGTTTGTGTAAGTTGTCCTGCCATGATTTGATACGTCGCAAGATAAAGCAGATCAATAATAAAGCAATAGGAAAGCAAGAGAAAAACGATGGCAAAAAGTCTTCCGATCACACTGACATAGGAAGGCGCAGGCAGCAGCTCATAACGAAAAAGACGATGTTGCTTTTGCCGCCATAGCTGTGAAAAAAGCAGGTAACTTAATAAAAGCACTCCCACCAGGATATCAAGCTTCCAAAAAAGAAATTGCTGATAATATACGACATGGAAGGGCAAGAGGGCACCATGATAGGTAAACGCCTGTACAAGATGAGCCAACACGACAAGCACGACTAGCGGAAATACAAAGATCGCATGATGCAGCAATTCTTCT
This sequence comes from Longicatena sp. 210702-DFI.1.196, assembly GCF_020563125.1. NCBI lineage: Bacteria > Bacillati > Bacillota > Erysipelotrichia > Erysipelotrichales > Erysipelotrichaceae > Longicatena > Longicatena sp. 210702-DFI.1.196. The sequence goes on from NZ_JAJCPX010000011.1 coordinate 64,529, forward strand.
TGCATGATATACGCACATTGGCGCAGCTGTTTACCAATCTGTTTCATCGTCATCCCAGCCTTTCTCATCAAATAAGCGTCCGCTTGGTTCCTGTATATTTTTTTCTTGTATATCTTCATGCTTTGCCATTTCTTCAGTCATAGTTTCTTTTGCCAAAGGTTGGACTAGCAATTGCCCATCTTGCAGATAAAAAATGTTATCCGCCATTGCTTTAGCTTCATGCTCTTCTTTACATCCTAATAGTAAGGTCGGTACATGACCAAGGGTAAGACATTCTTGCCATAAAAATTGCCATTTCTTTAAGGACAAAGAAGATACCACATCATCTAAGATCATCAGCGGACATTGTGTGGCATAAGCGGCAATGATTTCCAGTATTGCTCTTTCATCTCTTTGTAAACGATATATACGTTTCGCAGCATCCAAATGACAAGTGTGCAATAGCTGTTGATAGATTGTTAAAGAAAACGCAGGATAAAATTGCGCCAGAAACTTCCCATATGCAAGTATCGTTTGTTCAATGAAAACACTGCCGTTTCCTGAGGCATAAGCAACATCCATCTTTTGTAACGGTTGCTCTTCCCACAGAATTTGACCACTTTGATACTCTTGTATACCTGCCAGACAAGCCAGCAGCTCTTTTACACCACTTGTGTCATCTCCACAAAAAAGGGTACATGAGGCCGGTGGTATTTCTACATTTAAATCATGGATGATGGTCTTATGATGTCGTTTTACCATCAAATGCGCAATTTTCAGCATAGGATCCCCTCATTTCTAATGTTTTTCATGCATTTATTATAACATGTCATATACGTTTATGTTACTTTATCATTGAAAGAAAAACCGCTAAGATTCCGGTTATATTTCTATTAATCAACGATGGATGAACCAGCGTGCTTATGAAAAGTGTCATATAACATCATGTATTCGCCATCCTCTCTTTATGTTTTAACAATGAAAAAAGAGCCTGGGACAAGGCTCTCATATATCTTTATATACTTCTTTAACTTTATTTAGATCTTTTATATGGAAGAATCCGTTAGTTTAAATTTGCGGGTTGCTGGGGCAACTGCTTTACAAACAACCAAACAGCAGATAGCACCAAGAATTGCTTCCGCAATGCCATTCGTTGTCACAACGCCAAACAAGACGCCAAGCAATGCCTGATAAGCCACACCTGCGACTTGTGCATATTGAGCACCAAAGAACAGATAAATACCACCAAGCACCAATACGGTATTCGTGATAGTACCAGTTAAAGCACCGGCAATGATGCTGACATTATTATTGACCTGCTTTTTCTGTAATTGTTCATATACCAGTCCTGCCAAATAACCTAATAATATTCTAGGCACAAAGGCAATTATCAAACTTGTCCAATTTCCGCTCATTCCTCCAAAGGTGATAAAAGGGGTAAAGACAAAGGATGTCGGTAATGGGCGAAAGGTTGCATTTAACATACTCGTTAAGCCAAAGACAAAGCCTAATTGTGCACCGGCTTTTTTGCCTAAGGTGATACCGGCAATGATGACCGGAATATGCATCGTCGTTGCGCTGATGATGCCCAGCTGGATATAACCCAGCGGTGTCAATACGAGGGCAATTTCAATGGCTAAAAACATTGCCATGAACGCCATGTACTGTGTCTTATGATTTTTCATGTTTTCCTCCTACTTTCGTTCCTTATGGATACGAGTGTTTTTCAGGTATTATCTGTTGTTGTCCCATTTTGTTGACGTCATTAGATCGTCATAAAACATCTTCTTTCAGCAGATAACAAAGATATTATAGGCGTAGTTGTTGTGATTTACAATGCTTATCTTCCAAATTTTGTCATGTAAGCGATTTCGTTAAGGATGAATGTGCGTTAATTTCTTTGATTCGTATACAGTTGCGGTGAAAATCGCGGTAAAGACAGCTCCAATCAAAAAAGCATAAAAGATGAATCGTATTAATGACTTTTACATGGATTAGCAGTGCATTTGGATATTCTTATATGATGATCAATAAAAAAAACAGTTTGTATCCTTTGCTTCCATACAAACTGTTGCTTATCTTCTATTCTTTTATGATATCTTTGTGTGCCAGTAACCCATAGGCTCCTTCAGCATGCAAAACAGCATTGCGTATGGATGTCGCAATGACTTCGGTTGCTAAGATTCCTACCACATCCGGCATGACTTCCACCTCATTTGTGCTAAGCACAAAAATCGTATCTCCATCACTCATCGTGTGGACCGGATGAATCGCGCGAGCATAGCCATTATGTGCAATACCGGCAATTTTGGTACATTGTGCTTTATCCAACTTCGCATTTGTTACCACGCAGGCAATCGTCGTATTGCCATCTTGCAGCTTACGCAAATTCTCCATCTGCGCCAATGCTTCCTCATAGCTCATCATTTTCTGCAGCTCTTTTAGATACACACCGGCCAATTGTTCATTTGTCTGATAATCCACAACATTGCCACAAGCATTGACGGCAGTAACCGCTGCTACCTGCACATCCCCACTCTGGAGTCCATACATACCAATACCACTTTTCATCGCTTTATCAAAGCCTAAAAGCTTACCGACACTGGCACCGGTTCCAACTCCATGATTTCCCTCTTGAAAAGGAAGTGATTCACTATTCACACATGCTTGATAGCCCATCTGTTTATCCGGTCTGACATGTGCATCTCCTACAGATAAATCAAATAGTGCTGCACCACATACAATAGGCACATGGGCCACCTGCATATCAAAGCCACAGCCTTGTTCCTCTAAATATTGCATAGCACCACTGGCGGCATCTAAGCCAAAAGCACTGCCTCCACTCAACATGACGGCATGAATCTGCTGTACCATATTGATAGGATTTAATAAGTCGGTTTCTCTGGTAGCCGGACCTCCTCCACGCACATCAACACCGGCTGTGGCACCTTCTTTGCATAGGATTACGGTACATCCGGTACCTGCTTTTTCATCCTCTGCCTGTCCAATCTGAATACCTTTGATATCCGTCATACTGATTTCTTTCATATAGTTTCCTCCTTTTCAATAAGATGTTGGATAAAATGTTTCGCTTATGTTTTTTAATTGATGTTAAAACACTTACTAAAACAGACTATTATTGGATCTGAATTCCTTGGCGAAGCACTTGATGAATTTGCAATTGCTCATCCATGATCATGATATCCGCATCATAACCTACTTCTAAACGTCCTTTTTTCCAACCATAAAGAGCTGCCGGATGAGCACTTGCCATGGCAATTGCCGCTTCCTTTTGACAACCGCAATATGCGCACATATTACGCAGAGCATCACATAAGCGTAAAGTACTTCCGGCAATGCGTCCACTTTCTTTCACAATAGCCTTATCTTTATCTACCAAAACATGCTTGCCGGAGAAAAGATATTCGCCTTTGGGAAGCTGCTTGCAAGGATTTGCGTCGCTTATTAAGACAATACGTTCAGCCCCGATCATCTTATAGGTTGCCTGTACGACATCCGGGTGCACATGCACGCCATCTACAATCAGCTCACACATAAGCTTGGATAACACCGCTCCGGTAACCACACCGGGAGCACGATGTGCATGCTGACTCATTGCATTATACAAATGGGTAATGCCTTTCACCCCTGCTTTTTCAGCCGCTAGCACATCTTGAGCAGTACCACTGCTATGTCCCAACATCATGACAACACCATGGGCATTGCCATAGCGTATAAGTTCCATAGCATTAGGTAATTCCGGGGCAATTGTCATTGATTTAATTTTTGAAGAAATGCGCAAGTATTCTTTAAATTCCTCCAGCATGGGATCGCGCAGACATTCTTCCTTCATCACGGCTTTTTGCTGGCGATTTAGATAAGGACCTTCCAAGTGAATACCGAAAAAACCATCCACTCCTTGTTTTTCATAATAGGTAAGTAACTGTTTCATATCCTCATGCGTTTCACAAACTAAGCTCGCTAGAAAGCCGGTAACCCCTTCTTCAGCTTCACTTTTAGCAATTTCACTTAAAGACAACCCTTCCATATTATTAAAATCATAACCGCTGATGCCATGAGTATGGGTATCAATAAGTCCCGGACAAATATATTGACCTTTTGCATCTAGCATAACATCACAACTTGGTAAACTTTTAGTGTTAATCTTAATTGATTGTATGCGTCCATCTTCGATGATGAGGACACCTGGTTGCGTTTTATGTATGCCATCCATGAGTATCCCATTATAAATACAGGTTTTCATCGTGTTCTCCTTTTTTATAAGCTATCACAGCTTATTTACCTAGCAGTTCTTCTTCTATGCGGCTGAACATATTGCGTATATAATCTTCGTTCATCGTATAATATATTTTTTTCTTCTCTTCACGTATCGTGATAAAATTCGCCGAACTTAAAGCATTCATATGATGCGATACCGTCGCTTTTGACAGCTTTAGTTTATCCGCTATTTCTTGTCCATACATTGTATGCTTCCTTAATTGTTTCAATATTTCAAACTTGCTGTTATCCGATAATATTTTTAATCCCTGTAATAAATCTTCCTTAGCACTTAAATGTTTATCACGATGATATGAATCATCCATTAAAACTCCGATTATGTAAATGCTGCTATCAGCTTCAATCAAAGAACGTTTTAACCAGCCAATGGCATTTAATTCGGCAATGCTGGGAATGATCGTGATATCTTCTTGCCTTTGATCTTGCGTAAAATATGCATCATAACAAAATGTCTGTATCGCAATCGGATGTCCTAAGGCCTGTTCTTTCTTTACGGTAGTCTGCACATAGTCTTGAAATGCCGTAAGAATATCCTGATATTTCTCGATTTCATCCTGCAGGATGCGAATTCCCGGTTCCATAAGTTCCAGTAAATGCAGGAAATGATAACGTACATCTGCGGATACTTCAATCATTCTCCATTTATCATCACTGCTTAGATCTTGACGTTTTCGTAAATAGCCGATAAAATCAAAATCTTCTTCAAAAGCCTCTGGATTTTCCAAAGTAATATCATCGCTGCAACAAATCATCTGAAACGGCCGATGTCCATAGGCATCCATTAGGGATAATGCTTGTTCACGCAACATGGTAAGATCAGTTGTTTTATAATCAATATACGCATAACAGAGATCTTTCGCAATCGAGCATTCATAGCTTTCAAATTGAGAAAAATAAAAATCCTGTTCTTCCTGCGTTATTTTCACGGCCTTGATTACTTTCTTTTGTAATGCCATCGCCGCCTTTATTTTCTTGCGCAGCTGTTTTTCATCAAACAAATGTTTTTTCGAAAGGCTTTCATATAGCGCATCATAGGCTACTACGCCATAGACCTCTTCCTGTTTGCGATAGTTGCGTTCTAAAAAATTCATACATTCATATACCGGATGAAGAGAGGCAACTGTTACCGTAGTCATAATAAAATCATCTCCTGAAATATTTTCTTTTTTTTATTATCTCATAAAAGAAAGGAGAAGTACAAACTTCTCCGTAAACATTTTTCCTAATATTAAGATGCTTCTTGAAAATATGCTGCTTGTGCCGTCCATAATTGTTGATACAATCCATCTTGTTGTAAAAGTTGTGCATGACTTCCACGCTGAATAAGATTCCCATGTTCAAATACAAGGATATCATCACAAAATTGACAGCTGCTCATGCGATGGGAAATATAAATAGCCGATTTATTTTGAATTAATTCATTCAGATGTGTATATATTTCAATTTCGGAAAGCGGATCTAAAGCCGCCGTAGGTTCATCAAGGATGATCCAAGGCCGATCGGCATACAACGCTCTTGCAATGGCAACCTTTTGGGCTTCTCCTCCGGATAACTGAATGCCATTTTCCTGCACACCTAACATCGTATGAATATCGTCAGGTAAGGTTGCCAAACGTTTTGCAAAACCACTGCGATTCAATACATCGCGAATTGCCTCATCCTTCTCATTAGGAGTACAGGTGATATTTTCTTTTAATGTTCCCGCAAATAATGCAAAATCCTGAAAGACGACACCGAATTTATTCTGCAAAGCACTTAATTGTTTTGCTGTTACCGGCTTACCATCAATGCGAATCGTTCCCTCACTAGGCTCATATAAACCACACAACAACTTAATCAGTGTCGTTTTTCCCGCCCCATTCAAACCGACGATTGCCGTTTTTTTATGAGGTTCTAAAGTCAAGCTAACATCATGCAATGCCGGCTGATTACTGCCGGGGTATGCATAAGTCACATGATCAAACGTAATCACAGAATCTTCTTGTAAACTAATTTCATCACTGTCCTCTTTTTGATCTGCCAGCTGTAAGAAGGTATTATAATAAGACATATAATGGAACAACATCATTAAATCGGTATAAATAATAGGAAATGTCGAGATAGCATCATTCAATTTCGTTATTGTACCGGCATAAGTCACAAAATCACCAACTGGTATTGATTTTACATATACCTTTAAAATAACAAACATGTAGAAGAAACCATTCATCATATTTCCCAGGAAAACACTTTCGGAAAAAAGCATGGCAATGCGATGGTTGAAGATCGTAAAATATTTCAAAGAATTCTGTTGGCGCTGTGCCATTTCCTCTAATACGGTATCCTGCATCTGAAACAAGCGGACATCCTTCGCCATCTTCTGATTCAAAGCAACTTCGCTGCTATAATAATTGTTTTCTCGGCTTAACTTGGCATTTTGATCAAAGAACTTCATCCCTGCTTTGGAAAACTCCTTTGATAGATACTTACCAAACAAAGCATAGCCACATAATAACATCAGGAGAACAAGACCTGCCCAAAAAGTATCCATGAACCCTAGAATGCCCTCCTTGTTGGTACCATGGCAACTCAGCAAATAAAGCAATAAGCCAAAAGATATGACTATCGTACAACAAATTTCCAGCAAGGCAGAAAATTGAGCCATCATGACTTGGATACCACCATTCTGCATAAATCCGGCCTTTGCTTTTTCAATTAAATCCAAAGTATCTTTATCCTCTAATTTGTCATAAGAGAGATACATCGCCTTTTCACTGATATTCTTTTCTAACCCAAGCTCTAATTCCTTCACCGCGATATTTAAACGATATTCTAAAACATATTGACCGCCTTCACTTAAAAGCATACAGCATGCGAATAGCAGTACGCTTAGAAATAAAGATTGTGTATCCGTTTTTGCTAGGAAAAGATTGATGAGAATCGAAGTAAACCATAACGGAAGATAGGCAGTAAGGGTTTTTAACAAGGAAGCACTAAAACCATAAAATATAACATACGGACGTTGTTTATGAATCAAGCGCAAGATCGTCCACGCTTCTTGTAGTTGTGCTTTCATGTTTCATCCCTCCTTCCTGATAGTAACTTGCCTGTGCCTCAAACATTCTGGCATATAAGCCATTTTGCTGCAGCAGTGTTTCATGAGTTCCCATTTCTTTCAACTGTCCTTGATCAAATAAAAGGATACGATTCGCAAAACGTGTAGATGCCAAACGATGCGAGATAAAGATCGAAGTACACGCTTTCGCTGCACGTTCATAATTTTCATATAATGCTGCTTCCGCCAAAGCATCCAAAGCCGCACTAGGCTCATCAAGAATTAACAGATTTGCCTTGCGATATAAAGCTCTCGCCATCAATAATTTCTGTTGCTCTCCACCACTAAATAGCACACCATTCTCACTGATTTGATTAGAAATATATGTGTCCTCTTGTAATGGCAGCTGCTCCACTTTCGTTTTTAATTCACAACGCTCTAAACAATCCCAAACTAGATCCATATCAATGGTATCCTTTGTTTTACATGATACATTTTTCTTAACCGAATACGCCATCGCACAGGAATCTTGAAAGACGGCTGCGATATGGGTAAATAAATCTTCTTTCGCAAACTTTTTAATATCGATTCCATTAATGAGAATACGCCCGGATGTAGGTGTATATAAACCACATAATAATTTTATTAAGGTTGTTTTACCGGCTCCATTGCTACCCACGATACCAATCTTTTCTTTTTTATGAATAGTAAAATTGATATCTGTTAACGTATCCTTTTCGGCTTGCGGATAACGGAAAGACACATGATCAAACACAATTTCCAGATCCTCATCAGGCACGGTCAATGTTGCGCCTTCTTCTTCAATCGGTAAATCCATATACGTATCATAATCAACGATTCCCAAAGCACCGCGTCTTGTTTCATTATAGAAATTCACGATCTTGCTGATCCAACCGGAAAAAGCAGCAGCGGCACTTGTATAAAATACGAATACGGACACCGACATCCCATTCACTAATTCATGGAGGAAGAAAGCAAATACAATCAGATTACGGGAAGCTGATAAAAAGGTACTGCCCCATTTCGCCCATAAATATTTACGTTCTACTTCCTGTAACACTTCTACACGACACTTTTGAAAATAACGAATCTTAGCAAGCAGCCAATCTTGTAAATGAAAGATACGAATATCCTTTCCATTTCCAGGCAATTTTACTTCATGATGATAATACTGGAGCTGTTGATCTGCCTTTGCATAATCTTGCTTTCGTACATGCTCATACGCCTGCGCCTTGCTCATAAACCAAATACTTAATAAAGATAATGTGACAACCAAAGCACAAAGCCATAATTGCATGGAACCAAATACAATTGCATATAGAAAAAAGCCGGTAACTGCAATCAATAACTCCATTCCATTTCTGACAAAATGCTCAAATCCAACGCCACTGTTGTCAATGCCATTTGTCTGTGCCCGATTTAAAAGCTGCCGATACTCCATATCTTCCACCTGCGCATAAGGTACATGCATCGCTTTTTCATATAACCGCAATGTCAGCTTACATTTAATCACATACATCTTAGGATCATAGGTTTGCATCAAATAGTTATGCGCACTATCTAAAACTGCCACTAACAGCGAAATTCCACCTGCATAAACCATAAGTGTCGCAAAAGATTGCTGTGTTTCTATCAAATATAAAAACAGTGACGGTAAGACAACTTGTAGAAACGGAGCTAATACACCGGTTATCCAAATAAAGATGATCATGACGAATAAAGAACGCCGATATTTCGCAATATGCTGCATCGTTTCTTTCGTAGCACGTAGTATCACTTTCATAGAATCTCCCCTTTATTGTTCGTTATATATCGAACTATCTTGACATTATTATAGTTTTACATCGAACATTTGTCAAGGTGATACGTCTATGAATTTTTATCTGCATGATGATATAAAATAAATCTATGGTCATTTCTTGTAAAAGGGACTGAAAACATCTGTCGTTATTTCTACACTTTTCGTTATGTCTGTTTGAAGGAAAGAAATATTATCCAGCTTAAAAAAGGCAGCCTCCTTCATCCATATCTAACCATTCAGAAACAAGAGTATCTATCACTATCAAAGTAGATTCACATACAAAAAGAGTGCTTTGACTTAGCATCAAATACACTCTTCATTATACAGATACTTGAAATTTAAAATCTTTTTATTTTTCGTCTTCTTCCTCTTTCTTATGCTGAGCGATGATACCTTCCGCTAAGTTTGCGGGAACCGGATCATAGCGATTGAATTTCTGTACATATGAGCCTCTGCCCTGCGTCATAGCACGCAACTCGATTGGATATTTCTGTACTTCTGCCAGTGGAACTTGTGCAGAGATTTCTTGATAACCATCAACCATATCCATACCCATGATAGCTCCGCGACGTTTGTTGAAATCACCGATGATCGTTCCGGTAAATTCATCCGGTACACGTACGGTAATATCTACGATAGGCTCTAACAGGATTGGATTTGCCTGTGCCATACCAGCTTTATACGATAAGCGGGCTGCCAGTTTAAATGCCATTTCACTGGAATCGACATCATGATACTTACCATCAAACAGTGTCGCTTTGACATTGACAACCTTGAAGCCAGCCAAAATACCATGCTCCATGCATTCACGTAAGCCAGTTTCAACTGCCGGGAAGTATTGGCGAGGCACTGCTCCACCAAATACCTTTTCTTCAAACACCATTTCTTCAGAATCCGGATTTGGTTCATAATCGACAAAGACATGGCCAAACTGTCCATGACCACCGGACTGTTTCTTATGACGTCCTTCTCCGGTTGCTTTTTTACGAATCGTTTCGCGATAAGGTACCTTTGGTGTTTCTAAGCGTACTTCTACTTTATATTTCGCCTGCAGCTTATTTAAAACAACATCAATATGCTGATCACCAATACCATACAGGATTGTCTGTTTCGTTTCTTTATTGTTTTCCAAACGCAAGGTTGGATCTTCTTCTACCATACGTGCTAACGCATTGCTCATCTTATCCTCATCGTTCTTTGATTTAGGGAAGACAGCCATAGCTAACATTGGTTCTGAGAAAACAATTGGATCAGCCAGATAATGTTTACCTTTTTCACACAGTGTATCATTGGTCTGTGTATATTGCAGTTTTACAACTGCACCGATATCACCAGTAAACAGCTTACCAACAGCCGTTTGATGCTTTCCTTTGACAATGAAGATGGTACTGATCTTCTCTGGTTTTTCTTTGGTCGCATTGTATACAGCAGAATCACTGCTCATCACACCGCTTAATACCTTAATATAGGAAATACGGCCAACAAATGGATCGACAATCGTTTTGAAAACCTGTGCGCATAAGGATTCTTTTTCATTTGTTTCCAGTTCAACCGGTTCTTGTGTTTCAGAATCCGTTACAACGATACTGCCATGTTCACCATAGGTTGGGAAGTATTTTACAATCAGATCCATCAAACGTTCAATACCTACGGTATGGGTAGCACTGCCGCTATATACCGGACGGATTTCGCCATTGCGTACACCTAAGCGTACACCACGCGTCAATTCTGCTTCACTGAATTCTTCACCACTGAAATATTTTTCCATCAATTCATCATCGCTCATGGCGATTGCTTCAGCGATCTGATTCTTATATTCGGCAACGATATCCTTCATATCATCTGGTACCGGCTGCGCTTTTTCAGGATCAGCTAATGGTCCTTCAAAATACCAAGCTTTATCTCTTAAGATGTTGATGGAACCAATCGTCTTACCATTTTCCATGATTGGTACTTCAAATGGGATGACTGCCTTACCGAAAGCATCACGCAAAGCTGCATAGGCAGTATCAAAGGATGCGTTTTCTTCATCTAGTTTATTTACGAAGAAGATGGTTGGAATACCATGCTTCTGCGCTGCTTCCCAAGCACGCTGTGTACCTGGCTGTACGGCATCTTTGGCATCCACGACGATCAAGGCACTGTCGCCTACCGCAATACCTGCCTCAGCACCACGAATGAAGTCAATATAGCCTGGTGTGTCAATAAAGTTGATCTTACAGTCTTTCCATTCAATTGGTACTAAGGATGCATAAACACTTAATCCTCGTTTAATTTCTTCAGGGTCATAATCGATTAAGGAACTTCCTTCGCTGGTAACACCAAAACGATCACTTGCTTTGGTAAAGTACAGCATGCTTTCTAATACAGCAGTTTTACCAACGCCGGTATGTCCAAGAACGACAACGTTGCGAACTTCGCTTGATAAATAGTCTTTCATACCGTCATCCTCCTACTTCAGGATCGGCTTAAGCTGAGCTAAGCAGTCTTCACGAACATAGTGAACAGCTTTATGGCCTTCTTTGTCGATTAAATCTTTATCCGCACCGTTTGCTAATAAGTCTTCTACCAGGCTGACATAGCCACCATATGCAGCACGCATCAGTGCTGTACAACCATTATTGTCACATAAATTAACATCAGCACCTCTGGTAACTAATAAGCGAATTACTTCTTTTTTGAAGGCAACGCATGCTTCCATCAATGCTGTTCTTCCTACTTCATCCTGGGCATTGATATTAGCGCCAGCATCTAATAATACTTCCACACAGCGATCATGACCTAGAAAAGCTGCGCGCATGAGAGCAGTTCTGCCACGATCATCGGCTTTGTTTACATCAGCTCCTGCTTCGATCAGTTTCTTACAAATGGTTTTATTTCCTTTTTTCGATGCGCCCATAATGGCGGTTTTTCCTTTATTATCTTCTAGGTTTACATCAGCGCCATTGTCTAGCAGCACACGGACAATGTCCTTATAATCACGTTTTGATGCACGCATCAGTGCAGTTCTGCCATCACCGTTTTGATAGTTGATGTCTGCACCTTTTTTAATTTCTGCACATACGGTTGCGAAGTCACCGTTTGCACATGCATCCCAAAATGCTTTGTTGAATTTCTGATCCATTTTAAGTTCCTCCTTTTATTCTATGGAATCGTAAGTGAATAAAAAAACGGACATAAAGCACGATTACTTTACATCCATTTTATGCCATGTTGAAACATACCTGCTTGCTACAGGTACGTCCTTGAGCGCTTTGTCTACACCTTGTTCTCTAACCATGTGACTCACGCTCCTTCCTTCACTTCTAGTATAGTTATATTGTATACGATTTTATGTTTTTTGCAAGCGATTTCATTAAGGTTTTTGTCTTTTTTTACATGTTGAAAATTCTTTCATTTTCCCTTATGCCAATCTTTCCAGTTATCTGCCGAATTTGCCATTTTGCTATCTTTTTATTGACAGAATTGCTATAGTTTCGACATATGCGAATGAAGATGGAAGGATATGATGCAATAAGTAAAGAAAGATGATACAGGAGGATAATGAAAAGTTTAATGCTAACAAAACCAAATATAATTTTTACAGGATTCTGTGTATTCTCTTTTCTGATATCGCATGTTATCTTTCATAATGATTTTTTATGTTACGCAAAACTTCTGGTATTTCATCAAAATCATCCACCCAAATAACGTTAATTCCCAAACTATTGAAATAATCATTCCGATTATGTAAATGAAAATTCTCATATAACTGATACGATCTTTGACCTTTTTCAATTGAAGGTGGTAACTGAATATTTTCTTTTTTCATGATGGCAAAATGTCTGGTAGCTGATTTACTATGGACGATATCCAATAATCTTCGCATATTAGGATCAGACAATGAACATCCGATAAATAAACATATATTCTCACGCAGCGCATTGACTTGTTTCATATTCGACCAATTGAAGGGATCATTGTATACCTTGTGATATTCCTCCTCAGAGAAAATGATATCATCCAAATCTATTTCATCAGGTGACATATCTTCTAGAATATCTCAATTTACTTTCACAGTAGGTTGATTTTCCACATTTTTAGTTCTTTATGAAAAGCAGAAAATCTAGGATAAGCGATTTGGTTGCCTTGCGGACTTGGAAGCGACTTATAAATAACAAAATAGTTATGATATTTTAAGAGATTATACTGTTTTTACATCAAATTAGATATACATATTAAGTTATTTATTTAACTAATGAAAGTATAAAGAATAATTATTTTTTGATAGATTAAATAGTATTTGAAAAATTCAACTTAAGAATCTTGCTGCATATCCTTATATACATAATTTAAATATCCTTCTTCAACAGAATTTAAATTTTTATTAGGGTTAACTTTTCTTATTATATCATTGACCTTCAAACAATATTTAAAATAATTTTTATATAATTCAGTAGAGTTTTTAGACTTTGACATTGATACCATAACGGAGCATTCCTTGAGAAAATTTTTTTCTAGAAAGCAAAGAAAATTTTTATGTTCAAATCTTTCGGCAGTATATAATATCTGATTTTTTGTAGATTTAGTTTCAGGTATATATGGTGGATCACAATAGATAAAGCATTGATCAATATCTTTAGCTTGTTTTATATCTAATAAAAATTTTTGATAATCCTCACAATAAAAATTAACTTTTTGGATCTCCATTGATAATTTAAGGAAAAATTCTTTATCAAAATATAATTTATATTTTTTTCCAAATGGTACATTAAATTTTTTATGTGAATTTATTCTATAAACTCCATTATATCCTGTCTTCATTAGAAACCAAAATATAGCACTTCTTGTTATAGGCGATATTCTATTTTCATTAAATTGCTTTCTCTTATCATAAAAGAATAATGCTTTAGATTCATTGCTTAATAATTTATTATAATCAAAAACCATGTGTTCAATTTTATTGCATAATTTATCAAAATTACTTTTTAAATCAAGAAAAAAATTCACAATGTTTTCATTAACATCATTAACATAATATTCGTCATATAAATTATAAATTAAAGTGTTAATTAGCACGATTCCAGAACCAAGAAAGGGTTCTACATAAATTTTTTTATCTTGATCAAACATTACAAGCATCTCGTTTAATAATTTTTTTTTAGATCCAGCCCATCTTAGAGGACTGCCATATACTTTATCTAACACAATATATCCCATCCTTCATAAACTTTAAGAATAAACTTTATTAGTTTCTTTTAAAAGATTTTTTAGCCAAATATAAACACTTTTTACAAATTCGAATTTCTCAAGAGTGATTGTTGATGAATGTTCAATTTTATTAGAGATAATGTGTAAATCAATTAGCCATTGAGTAGTTTCCTTTTTGTTTCCCTTTTTATCTATTGGGAATATAAATTTTTTATCAAAAACTTCAGTCCAATTTGTGCCATATATTAAAATAGCCTGTAAATCCTTAAAGTTGATAAAATCCCAAACCCCTCTATATTGACTTTTAGGTTTATTATAATTATAATTTGTAACCTTATTGGTCAAATTTAATACTACCTCTTTAGGAGCATAAGCCTCAATATTATCTTCGCCAAATGAGACATCTAATCTATTTTTAACATCTCTTTTCAAATCATGTAAAATAGAATCTATAAGTAGTAGAGCCTCTTTGGTATTTTCTTTATTTCTATCACCCCAATATTTTTCAAGACCATCCGGATTGAATGAACCATAGTGTTTATTAATTTCTCTTTCAAAAGTTCTACACATTTTAATTGGACCACCAGCGCCATATGAACTGCTTAACTCTATTTTGTCTTGTTCAGACGCGTTTAGCCAGTACTCTACTATTATTTTTAAATAGTTTTTTATTTCATAATATATTTTTTTAGGATTGTCTGACAATGGATTTATTTTATTTTTATCAGTTAGATATATAATTAATGAATTTAAAACTCTTATAAAACCAGATATAACATTATTTTTTACAAAAGCACTCTTGTCATCATTTGTTTTATTCCATTCATCTTCTCCTATTTCCTTTTGCATATAGGTAAGACAATCAACGATAAATGGATATAATCTTTCGTAAGTTTTGTCATTATTCGATTGATCAAATTTTCCATAAGATATTAAATTGTTGTTTTTATACTTCGATAAGAAATCACTTTCTTTAATCGCTTTGCTTAATGTTTCTAATGTAATACACCGTTCAGGCGTAATAGTATTTTCACCTACAACAACTCTATTATAAAGTGGCGAATTTCTATTTTCTCCTAACTCTCTTGATATTTTTAATGCTAAACCTTCTCGCATTTCTTTTGGATCTTTTGATTCGTATTTAAGATCTTCATCTAGTGTATTTCTTAAATTTTTCGGAACAGCTTTTTGATTTTCATTAATGTCCATAAATATTTTTATTTGCTCTTCTTGCTCTAAATTCTCAAAAGCAACCACAGGAATGGTGTTAGTCTCTTTATATTTTGTGTTTGAATAGCAATATAATCTATGCTGTCCATCTATTATATAAATACTTTTATAGGCTTGTGGTAAATGCAAAAAACCTAATTTAGATAAGGATGTATTATCTACATTACTTTTAACTTTTTCAAATTTCAAACCTTTTTTACCAGTCTCAATACTTACTATTATAGAATTAGGAAAATAGCCACCATTCTCAATAAATTCCTGTATACTCTTAAGCCGCTGTTTTTTGATAAGTCTTTGATACGTAGGCATAGAATCTTTATTAGAATCAGTTCGATGTAATACATATCCTAGTTTAAGAAGAGTTTCTGGCTCTATTGAAAATGAATAATAATTATATCCACCCATTTTACCAGAAATAGCGGGCACTACGTTATGTAATCCCTGTATCCTTTTATTAGCAAATAAATTGCCCAAAAGCTGATATCTTGCAGCATTTCCTAAATGTTCAGTTAATGCTTTATAATATGAAATTTTATCTTCATCAAAATAAGAGATATCAAATTCTTCCATTCTAACCCGATCGCGCTGACTAACATTATAATTTTTTGTGGAAAATATAATTTTGATCTTATGCTCTGGAAATTGTTTCCTAATTGCTGTAATCATTCCTTCGCTTTTTCCTTTTAAAGCCTCAATTTCAGTTTTAAAATCTTGTTTTTTATTTATAATTTCTGTTGCTTTGCATTCAATTAATATTACAGTCTCGTCATCGGCTGCAAAAACATCTATTTGCTGAGTTAAATTTTCTTCTTTGTTATAAGGTATACTAAATGATCGGTCTTTATTCATCATTTTGAAGCCCAGATTATAAAACAACATCCAAACATCATTCTCAAAAATTTCATCAAATGCCTTAATCTTTTTCATCCTAGTCTTATATTTGAATTCTTTATCTATTTCCCAATTTTCTTTCAAATAACCTTCAACAAGATTCTTATTTAAAGATTTGTAATAATATTCTTGTTTTCTTATCTTTTTAACATTATTTAGCTCAATGCCTTTAACTAAACTATCCTTCCAGTTCATAAGTATCCCCTCTATATGTATACTTAGACTGTATCACATTTTTAGAATAAAGACAATATGTACTATTTTTTAATTTATATATTTTCACTATAGATCAATATCATTTTACTTTTACATAAATGGAAAATTCAAGTCATATATTCAGATATCTAAAGGAATATCTAATTTCAAACGATTTAGAAAACGTTGTATTTCCGCATTGAATAGAAAAGTTTTTTCCAGTATCTCTGATTCTCTATGCACTGATAAATGCATAGTGAAAAAACGTAGTCCATATAAAAAATCATAACTAAATTGGCGTTTGATTTCGGCTATTATAAAAAGACAATCTCTAAGGTGATTTTCATCCCTTTTGATTGTCTTTTTACTTCACTTATCCACTCTAAAGTTTAAAGAGCATTTTCTTTAAACCACGATAAGTTTAAATGAGTATCTAAAAAAACATGGGAAACTGAAGTCCACCGCAAAAACATGTGGTGCTTCAGTTTTTTCTATACATTTCATGGGATTTTATGTTTTTATCATTTATAATATATCTTTGGTAAGGATAAAAAAAGATAGAAATCTTGGATATTTAAATTATCGTGGGGATAAAACCTGCCTCTAAATTAGGTTTACAAAGAGCTTACCTTTAAATTATTGTGGGATGGGTTCTTTTGTTCATTTCACAAAAAAAACTTTTGTTGTAGAATATCGTTGTAAAACATTATTCTTAACGAAAGGGGTTTTCCACTATGGATATTATAACAGATTTATTGAATATTCCTCAAGAAGATGTTTTACTCTTCCTCTTCTCGTGTTGGTTTACAATAGATGTGTTACAGAATAGGTTAACAAAAAGCAAGAGACTCGCTATACTTAAGTTACCACACCATCAGAAAGGAGATCTCTTGCATGAATAGTATAACTCAAGATATGCGTTTTCGTCTATCCATTGTTAAATTTTATAATCGTATCAGTGCTACTAAAACGGCTATCCGCTATAAAGTTACACGTCAATTTATTTATTTCTGGGTTTATCGTTTCAATGGCGATATCCATTCTCTTGCAGACCATTCTCATAGACCCCATCATCATCCTAATCAGCACACGGATACTGAAATCAAATGGATCAAGGATATTAGAAGAAGAAATCCTGATATGGGCTTGATTGACTTTTGGTTACGTTTGAAAGTACTTTACAACTATTCCAGGAGCGTTTCCTCCCTTTACCGTGTTATGCGCGCGCCCTCTATGTCCCCCGTTAAAAAAGCGCATAAGAAACGTATAAACAAGCCATATGATACGCCTACCGTTCCCAGTACTAAGATACAAATTGATGTGAAGTATGTTCCTACCTGCTGTCTTGTTGGAGATTTGAAAGGTACAAAACTTTATCAGTACACTGTGATTGATGAAGCTTCCAGACTTCGTTATCTTGCTTTCTTTGAAGAACATTCCACTTATTCTTCTACAAAATTCCTTATGGAATGTATCAAGTTCTTTCCATTTAAGATTCAATGTATCCAAACAGATAATGGATTTGAATTTACCAATCGTCTTGTGAGCGAGAAGAAGACGTTATTCGAAGAAACCTTGCTATAAAACGAAATAGTCTATCATCCAATACGGCCGGCAACACCTAGACATAATGGAAAGGTAGAAAGAAGCCATAGAGAAGATCAAAAAAGATTTTATGATAAAGCAGCATTTTATTCATTAGAAGATGCTTCATCTCAAATTGAGAAATACCTTAATAAATCAAATAACAGACCTACTAGACCTCTTGGTTATTTATCACCTATTCAGGGTTTCTTACCAATACGCTCATTGTGTGATACATCATTGACAAACCTACAATGTTTTATTCTCTTCCTCTTCTTGAAGTGAAAACGGTTCTTTGATTATCGACATTACTCTCGTATCTAAAAAGTTTAGCTGTCCTTCTTGTGGTTCTTCTTCTACACATGTTAAAGACTATAAAACTAAATCTATTACCCATTCTGCACTGAACAGCCGTTCTTGTCTGATACGCTATCGTGCCAGACGCTTTGCGTGCGCTATATGTGGCAAAACTTTTTTTGAATCAAATCCCTTCTTGCCTTCCAGGCATACTATAAGCAGCCTTACTGTTCTTAATGTGCTGAATGAGCTGAAAGAGTCAAATTCTACTTTCTCCAGCATTGCACGGCATAATTATATTTTTCCAACTAAGGCACAGGAAATTTTCGATCTTTATGTTCGCATAAAGCGTAGAACTTTTCCTAAAATCTTATGTATCGATGAAGTCTATGCTTTGAAGGATAATCATAGTAAATATGTCTGTCTTCTTCTTGATTTCAAATCTCATCAGCTGATTGATATGCTTCCTGAGAGAAAAA
>NZ_JAJCPX010000110.1:0-375 GCF_020563125.1 Longicatena sp. 210702-DFI.1.196
TTACTTAGTCTTGCAAGGTTTCATCGTACTGTAAGAGCCATAATACTTTTTACCATCCATTGTCTTATAAGCTCTTACTTTTACATAATACGTCTTATTTCTTGATAGTTTTAAGGTTTTACTCGTACCACTTGTCACATACTTCAATTTTCCTTTAGCACTTGTGGCATAGGCTATTTGATACCCGCTTGCTCCTGTGGCTTTGGCTGTTACCTTTAAGCTTCCTTTCCCTGCCTTGATACTCACACTTGGTTTTTTAGGTACGATCTTAAAGCTCTTAGTGATTGTTCCACTATAGTTGCCTTTTCCGGTGATTTTTACTGTGCCTTTTCCGGTTGCTACATTTTTTCCATAAGACAGTGTGTAATCACGTCC
>NZ_JAJCPX010000111.1:0-369 GCF_020563125.1 Longicatena sp. 210702-DFI.1.196
AAATAAAGCTATTACTAAAAAACACAGTTGATTTCATCTTGACAAATTAATAAAAATCAGTAAAATATAGTCATCAGGACAATGCCTTCGGGCAAAGAAAAGGGAACGACCGAGTATCGTTCCCTTTTTGACGTTTAAAGGAGTTCAGGACAATGAGAGAATGGCTAATGGAAACCTGCTCGTGTGATAAGGACCACGGCGGGGCTATCTTACACTTCAATAAATCAATTATCTGCTAGTGCGCAGATATTCGATCCATATCAGCAGAAAGATAAATAAATATACCAAATCCACTGTCATTTCCTCCCATAACTACGCCACACTCAATATGTGCCATTAGTTAGACCTCCTTCCTTTTTATATACGACA
>NZ_JAJCPX010000112.1:0-357 GCF_020563125.1 Longicatena sp. 210702-DFI.1.196
ACACGTTTATAGGCTTTGTTCATATTTTCTCTGTTCAGTATCTTTTCTAATAGTTCTGACATACTTTGTGCACTCCTTTCCTTTCCGCTTTCTTACAAATCATCATACGTGTTTTGGATATTTGCTCATTTACGTTTTCACTCATATCCTTGTCTGATTATTGTAAGAAACATACATTTTGCTCGTGCGATTAAAACGTTCGGTCCTTCAGTATCTCTACCTAATATGACCTCTGCTGACTTCTCATTGTTCGTTGTTACTACTCCTCGACTGCCCGTCGTTCTACGTCTCGCCTACTGAGTCAATGAGACCTCGCGGGGTAAGTCACATATCTTTCCTCGTTTACTTATCTGATTT
>NZ_JAJCPX010000113.1:0-339 GCF_020563125.1 Longicatena sp. 210702-DFI.1.196
AGGAAGAATACGCCGCCTTCTGGACTGCCTATCAGCAGGACCGTGACCTGTTGCGCTTTCATTACCATAGGCCAAGGGAAATCTGGGAGAACCTGAAAGACCTTGACCTGCCCCGCAGGACTTTTTCTTCGGACCTTTCCCAAGTGCCAACCGTCCAGCATTTCATTACAGAGGATGAGATCGACACCGCCATGACCGGCGGCAGCAGTTTTGCCGGAGGAAAAGGCCGTATCTATGCGTTCTTCATGGAAAACCATACGGATAAGGAAAAAGTGAGATTCCTTAAAGACGAGTATGGCATTGGCGGACGCTCTCATGCCCTGTCCGGCGCAACACACA
>NZ_JAJCPX010000114.1:0-333 GCF_020563125.1 Longicatena sp. 210702-DFI.1.196
TCAAAGAAGTGGCCGACATTAAGACTGCCGACCAGCTGAATCTGCCTACCCCGGAGGTGGAATACCACAACATCGTGGCGCAGCCCACCGAACATCAGCAGGAAATGGTCAAGACCCTTTCGGAGCGCGCATCGCTGGTACACAGCGGAACCGTTGACCCGTCCCAGGACAATATGCTCAAGATTACCTCGGATGGCCGCAAGCTGGGGCTTGACCAGAGAATCGTCAACCAGATGCTGCCGGATGAACCTGGCACAAAGGTCAATCAGTGCGTGGACAACATCATGCAGATCTGGCGGGATGGCGAAGCTGACAAGCTGACCCAGCTGGTGT
>NZ_JAJCPX010000115.1:0-313 GCF_020563125.1 Longicatena sp. 210702-DFI.1.196
GGTGGGGTGGTATAGTCCGCATTGGGATGTTACTTTCCTGTTATGGCATGGATTTCCCTTTAGGGTCTCTGAAGCGTATTTCCGTCACCGAAAAAGGCAGAAAAAGGGAAACTGAAGGGAGGATAGTAGTAAAGTTTGAATGGTGGTAGTGTAATGTATGATATCCGTTGGTTTTGGTTTCGGTTGTGAAAAGTTTTTTGGTATGATATTTTGCAAGTAGCATATATTTCTTGTGTGAGAAAGGTATATTTTGTATGTTCCCGCGCGTTTCCGTATTTTCCGCTTCCGTATTTTCCGCTTCCGTATTTTCCGC
>NZ_JAJCPX010000116.1:0-311 GCF_020563125.1 Longicatena sp. 210702-DFI.1.196
ATGCTTGAAAGTGTAATATTTATAGGGATAATCAAAAATCAGATATAAAGTTTACTACATAAATTCGATATACAATCGCATAGGAGGAAACAAGTTTTCGACTTCTTATCACCGTATGTAAGAAACTGCATACGACGGTGCATAGTATATAAAATATGCTTTAATTGGAACTAACCTGCAGGATTAACTTAATGTTTATTAACTACCTTTGCATATTCAGATACTGTGAAACAGATTTGTTTAATAAGCAAATCTGTTTTTTATGTGTGGCGGGCATGCCACATATCTAGGGTGAAAATCCCTCGGGGCGT
>NZ_JAJCPX010000117.1:0-311 GCF_020563125.1 Longicatena sp. 210702-DFI.1.196
ATTTTGCCGCAGTACACTATACGATCGTAGTACATCTTACAACTCCGCATACCGCGTCGCCAAAAATTTACTTCGCCAACCATTCCATATCCGTTAAGTATACATGTATATATATTGCACTGGCTATTCATCTTGCACTTTTCCTCTTTCTTCTTCCCAGTAGCCTCATCCTTTTACGCTGCCTCTCTGGAACTTGCCATCATCATTCCCTAGAAACTGCCATTTACTTAAAAAAAAAAAAATGTCCCCACTATCACTGTTCACTGTTCACTTGTCTCTTACATCTTTCTTGGTAAAATCGTAGTTCGTAG
>NZ_JAJCPX010000118.1:0-310 GCF_020563125.1 Longicatena sp. 210702-DFI.1.196
GTCAGGCTCTTACCAGCTTAACTACAGTTGATCGGACGGGAAACGGTGCTTTCTGGTAGATATGGCCGCAACCGATAGTTTAACGGAAACGCAGGTGATATGAGGGCAGGGTCCAGACATGTTCAGTAGGTGGGAGTGAGAGGTGTTATGGGTGGAGGACAATTTTTATTATATTTCATCTAATAGCAATAGGATATGAGAGGTGAAAAAGCAAAAGCAATAGTGCATTGTGATGTGGAGAATAAGGTGCATACGATGAAAAAGGTGATTTGTCATTTACAAGAGGTAGGTCGAAACAGAACATGAAAGT
>NZ_JAJCPX010000119.1:0-307 GCF_020563125.1 Longicatena sp. 210702-DFI.1.196
TGGTCGGCAGTCTTAATGTCGGCCACTTCTTTGAACAGGTTCATCAGCTCCGGCAGATTAAAGAACTTGCTGAATCTCGTTCTTGCCCGGTAGCCGGTTCCCTCCGGTGCAAGCTCCAAAGCTGTGACGGTCTCTCCAAATCGGGAAGCCCAGCAGTCGAAGTGGGTCATGTTCAGCTCTTGCAGGCGTTCATACTGGAGATACCGCTGCATGGTGTAAAGCTCGGTCATGGAGTTGCTGACCGGGGTGCCAGTGGCAAAGATCACGCCACGGTTTCCGGTGATCTCATCCATATAGCGGCACTTGG